>CAKQVW010000258.1 GCA_934277865.1 uncultured Pseudobdellovibrionaceae bacterium
CCAAAGTTGCTGGAACCGGTAAAGATGGTCGTTTGACCAAATACGATGTTGAACAGGCTGCGCGCAGTGGCGGTGTTGGTGGTCTTGGTGCCTCGGCGAGCGCCAGTGTTGGTGCGGCGTCTGGCGGTGCAGGATTAGCGTCCGGAGCGGCACCGGCATTTATGGCCAAGGCTGCGGTTGGCGCCGGCGGTGAGCGCCGCGTGCCGATGACGACGATTCGCAAACGTATTGCCGAGCGCCTTGTTCAAGCTCAGCAAACGGCCGCGATTTTGACGACCTTCAATGAAATCGACATGACCAACGTGATGGCGATTCGCGAGCGCTACAAAGACAAATTCAAAGAGAAGTACGGCACGGGGCTAGGTTTCATGGGCTTCTTTGTGAAGGCCGCCATCGAAGCCTTGAAAGAGATTCCTCAGGTGAATGCTTCGATCGAAGGTTCGGACATCATTTATCATGACTATTTCAACGTCGGGATGGCAGTCGGAACAGAAAAAGGTTTGATTGTTCCAGTCGTGAAAAATGCAGACCGTCTTTCCATCGCGGAAATCGAATTGGCGATCAAACATTTCGCCGGCAAAGCTCGCGATGGAAAGATCTCGGTGGACGATCTTTCGGGCGGTACCTTTACGATTTCCAATGGTGGCGTGTACGGTTCGCTGATGTCGACACCGATTTTGAATCCGCCGCAGTCGGGAATCCTGGGTCTTCACAAAATTGAAGACCGTCCGATGGTGGTCACAAAAGGTGGCAAAAAAGAAATCGAAATTCGTCCGATGATGTATGTGGCTTTGAGCTACGACCATCGCATGATCGACGGAAAAGAAGCGGTTACATTCCTTGTTCGCGTGAAAGAGAACATCGAAGATCCATCGCGCATCTTGCTTGAAATCTAAGGTTGAAGGACGAGGAAAGAATGTTTGATTTAGTGATTATCGGTGGCGGACCTGCAGGCTATACAGGAGCCATTCGTGCAGCTCAGCTTGGTTTGAAGGTGGCGATCGTTGAAAAACGCGGGACACTTGGTGGGACGTGTTTGAATATCGGATGTATCCCGTCCAAGGCGCTACTGGATTCGAGTGAACACTACGCGATGGCGGCTCATGGAGACTTCACCGAACATGGTGTGAAGCTTTCCAAGGTGGAACTGGATCTCAAGGCGATGATGGCTCGCAAGGACAAAGTCGTAAAGGGTCTCACCGACGGCGTTCAGTTTTTGATGAAAAAAAACAAGATCACCTACTTCGACGGCACCGGCACGATGTTGTCTCCCGGTCTTGTCGAAGTGAAGCTTCGCGACGGTAAGACCGAGAAGCTTGACGCCAAAAATATTATGCTGGCGACGGGCTCGCAGCCAGTAGAACTTCCGTTTGCGAAGTTTGATGGGAAAAACGTGATCTCGTCGACCGAAGCTTTGGCTTTGGATGCGGTTCCGAAAAAACTTATCGTCATCGGTGGTGGTGCCATCGGGCTTGAGATGGGCTCGGTATGGATGCGCCTTGGTGCGGAAGTCACTGTTGTTGAGTACGCGCCGATGATCTGTGGCGTGACAGACGCGGGTGCGGCGAAGCAGCTGCTTCGGATCTTGGAAAAACAAGGTATGAAGTTCTCGCTTTCGACGAAGGTGCTGGAAGTGAAGTCTGGAAAGTCGGGCGTGACCGTGGTTGCGGAGACGACGGACGGAAAAAAACTCGAATTCACCGGCGACAAGTGTCTGGTGGCGGCTGGCCGCAAACCCTATAGCGAAGGTCTTGGACTTGAAAAAGTTGGGATCAAAGTCGACGCTCGTGGCATGGTCGAAGTGGATGATCACTTCCGAACAAATGTACCAGGGGTCTACGCCGTCGGTGACTTGATTCGTGGACCGATGCTTGCGCACAAAGCGGAAGAAGAGGGTGTTGCCGTCGCGGAGATTCTGGCTGGAAAGCCGGGTCATGTGAACTATGACACAGTTCCTTCGGTTATCTACACTTGGCCAGAATTGGCCAGCGTCGGAAAGACCGAAGAACAGCTGAAAGCACAAGGTGTCGCTTACAAAGTTGGGCAGTTCCCGTTCATTGCCAACGGCCGCGCTCGCGCGCTGGGTTCGACAGATGGCTTTGTAAAGATTTTGGCAGATGAGCGCACGGATCGTGTGGTTGGTGTTCATATCGTCGGCCCACGTGCTTCGGATGTTTTGGCTGAGGCGGTTGTGGCTATGGAATTTGGAGCTTCAAGCGAAGACATCGCACGAAGCTTCCATGGTCACCCGACGCTTGCCGAAGTCATGCGTGAGGCAGCTCTGGCTGTCGATAAACGCGCCCGTCAGGGTTAATGCAAAAGGGGCCTTTTGGCCCCTTTTCTTTTTTGCTTCAATCATTGCTCTGTGACGAGTTTCAATGGGTGGCCAGGCTCTCCTGATGACAACTCCTGCAGGTGGTATTAGCTTCCGCGCATGGCAGTTTCGAGAGGAAAACTCGAGTTCTTCACAGCACTCATCTTGGCGTTACCGACGGCGGTTTTCGCCGGTCCCTCGGCATGGCCGCCAGAGCTTGTGCCCCTGCAGGCCGTGATCGATCCACTTTGTCAGATTTCTCCTGGGATCGAAGAGGCGAGTGCAGCTGTTAAGATCCAAATGCGTCGAGAGGACTTTCAAAGTCGATATTGGATTCCGTCCGTGAAGGCCTTCGCCGATTTCGGTCTGCAGGACACCGCGCCTTCGGGTGTGCGTGGCGACGGCGTTTTTGACAACTCGCGCGGCCGATTTGGGTTATTGGCCGAATTGAATTTGAATCCACTTTTGGGGCCGCACTTAAGAAGTCGCCGAGAAAACATGCGCCTCGCGAGCGTGCGCCTCGGTGAAACTTTGGCGTTTCAAGAGAAACTTTCGGAGGCGATCGACTTAGCTTTAAACCTCGTGGTTTTGAAATCTCGCGGGGAAGATTTGGAAGTGACCAGAGCTCGTCTTGATCGCCAATACAAAACGGTACAAGCCAACGTCCGTGCCGGCGTACAGAAGATGCGCGATCTAAATCGATTTGAGGCGGATCTCTTGCGTAACTCCGAAGCACGCCTGGCCTTGCAGCGTGCGATCAAGGAGACGGAGGAACGATTGATCGCACTCACCGGTGGCGGGCCGGCGTTGGACAAAACCTCTGACTTAAAATGGGATTCGCTTCTTGGTCTGAAGATGGATCCCATCTCGTCTATCGTCACGTCGCCTCGCCTTGAACAAGCGCGGTTGGAAACGGAAATTAAAGAACTCGATCGCGAACTCACGCAAAAAGAGACGGGCCTGACATTTGGCCTCACCTCGGGTCTTGAAAGCCTCAATTCGTCGTTGGCTCCGGCTTGGTCGTTGGATTCGGCAAAAGAGCCCTTTCAGAGCTCTTGGTTTGTGTTACTGAGTCTCAAGTATCCGCTCTGGGACAATAGCGCCGACACGCTTAAACGCTTTGAGTCCAATGAGGCCGAACGTGTGTCGCGCTTAACTGCGGCGCAGGCGGCTCGAGAATTCGAGGCGACCAAGTCGCTCTTGTTAGATGAACAAACGCGTCTGGAAGAGCGGATTCGCCTGGCCAATCGTCTTCGTGAATTGGAAATGAGAAGCTTTCAATTGGTTGCGGCCGACTACCGTGAGGGACGTGCTGGGTATCTTGATTGGATCGGCGCCAGCCAGAGCCTTCAGGAATCCGTTCGTGCGCAGATTGAATTGGCGAGTGAGTGGGCCAAACTCTGGATGAAAGTGAAGCGGCTTAAAGGTGAAATGGCAGGAGGTCTTTGTGAAGGTCGCAAATAAAGCGGCACGGGTGGTGCCTTTCATCACGGCTGGGGTGCTGTCAGCAATGTTGCTGGCAAGCTGCTTTTCCAAAGGTGCCAAAGATCCGTCTGTTCAGGTGGGAAAGGGTGATGTCAGCCAAATCGTCGCCCTCAGCGGTACAGTTAAGCCTCTTAAAGAAACCATGATCTCGATCCCGTATAGCGGATACCTTCGTCGACTGTATGTTGGTGTCGGCGTGAAGGTAAAAAAAGGCGACCCCTTGGTGGCCTTCTCGCAGAACGTGACGGATGTCGGAGGTGAGGGCCTCTATCCGCTGCGCGCGGCCTATGACGGCATCGTGAGCCAGGTTTTAAAATCCGAAGGTGATTACATCGTTCAAGGTGGGGCGGACGCACGAGTTCTGAAATATGAAGACCGATCAATGATGTTTATCGACTCGGACGTTCCGGAATCTGAGATCGCAAAAATTCGCCTCGAGCAAAATGCGCGCATCCGTTTAAACGCCATCCCTGGGCGAGAGTATCAAGGGAAGATCGTTCAGATTTTTCAGGCTGCACGCGAGGCCGAAAACAGCTGGGACCGCAAAGGTGGTTCTTTTCCTGTTCGGATTCAGATCTCAAATCCGACGGCGGAAGTGATGACGGGACTTTCGGCCGTGGTGGAGATTCTGGTGGCCGAGAAAAAGAATGTCGTGCGGATTCCGCAAGAGTATCTGGATAGAAAAGGTCAAGAC
>CAKQVW010000259.1 GCA_934277865.1 uncultured Pseudobdellovibrionaceae bacterium
CATTGTGCAGGGGGAGGCCTCTTTTCATAAATACCAATTCGACCAAAAAATGGGCGCATTACGCAGATCGCACCCGTTGGGTTTGCTTGCCGAAGAAATACGACGACGGCGGATTCTCCGGCGGCGATCTGGATCGGCCAGCTTTGAACGAACTGCTGAAAGACATCGCGGCCGGCGAAGTCGACTGTGTCGTGGTCTACAAAGTCGATCGACTGAGTCGTTCGCTGTTCGACTTTGCCAAGGTGATGGAGAAGTTCGACGAGTTCGGCGCGTCGTTCGTTTCGGTGACTCAGCAATTCAACACGACGCATTCGATGGGTCGGCTGACGCTGAACATCTTGCTGTCGTTCGCTCAATTCGAGCGTGAAATCATCGGCGAGCGAATTCGCGATAAAATCGCGGCGCAGCGGAAGAAAGGGCTGTGGTGCGGTGGCCAACCGGTGCTGGGGTACGACGTCGACCGATCAGCGACGAGCCCGAAGCTGGTCGTCAATGCCGAAGAAGCCGCCCAGGTTCGCGAGATCTTTGACTTGTACCTAAAGCTTCGTTCCCTGTTGCCCGTCGTGCAAAAACTTGAAGAACTCGGCTGGACCAATAAAACATGGTTGACGCGAGCAGGGCGTCGTAAAGGTCGCCGCGCTTTTGACAAGGGAGCCGTTCATTCGCTTTTGACCAACGTGATTTACGTTGGAAAGCTACGCCACAAGGAACAGGTATATGATGGTGTGCACGAGCCGATTGTCACCCAAGAGACCTTCGACGCGGTGCAAAAGATGCTAAGAGAACACCGGCGTGGAAGTGGCAGACGTTTGGTCAATCGGCATAACGCATTATTGAAAGGATTGTTGTTCTGCCCATCGTGTGGTTACTCGATGATTCACAAGCCGACAAAAAAGAACAGCAGAGTCTATCGATATTACGTGTGCCAGACCGCAATCAAACGTGGGTATGGTCAATGCCAAACCGGATCGATTCCAGCACCGGCGATTGAACAAGCGGTCGTCGAAGGGCTCCGCTGCTTGGTCGAAGACGAAGGATTGAAATCAGAAGTCTACGAACAGTCCAAGCGTTTGGCCGAAAAGCAGCGATCCAAGCTCGAGTTGCAACTGAGACAAGCACGAGCTCAGCAATCACGCGACGTTGCAGAATTGGGGCGGATGGATTCAGACGGACTGGCTGGCCAATTGAATGATCTGCGTCGTGACGAATTGAACCAGCGGATCGACAAGGCTGAATCGCAAGCCGGCGAAATCGATGTTGCGCTCGCGACGTTGCGTGATCGCCATCTGGAACGCCGAGATGTCGACGAGGCGTTGAGCGACTTCGATCACTTGTGGTCGTTACTGCGGCCCAACGAGCGAGTTCAACTGCTTGAACTGTTGGTCGAACGCGTGGAGTACGATCGAAATGAAGGTGCTCTGGAGATCTCGTATCACCCGACTGCGATCGCTTCGTTGATCGCTCGCGATGAGGAGAATGTGTGATGGCAAAGGTTCGGAAGATTGTTGATCTCGGCGGGCCGACGCGAAGGGAAGTGGCCGTGTGCGAGGAACCGGAGCTGCCCGGAACGCTGCCACGAATCACTCGGCTGATGGCTTTGGCGATTCGCTTCGACGAGTTGCTGCGGACCGGGAAAGTCCAGGACCTGAACCACCTGGCCGTGATCGGAAACGTCTCGCAGCCGAGGATTTCCCAGATCCTTAGCCTCGTCCTGCTGGCCCCCGATCTCCAGGAGAAGCTGCTGTTCCTGCCGCGGCTGACCGAGGGCAAGCCAGAAATCACGGAAAAACAATTGCGTCCGGTGGTCCAGCTCGTGGACTGGCAGACGCAGCGTAAACTCTGGAAATCAATTGGTTTAGAGAAAGCCGGTCTCGCGGATTAGAGGACCGGGCTGGAAATATTTCGGAAAAATTCTGTCGGCGGTGGACCAAAGGTGTCACTGGCGTCGCGTTCAATAGCCCAGCCGACAGGAGGTTATGCAAGCAATGTTCAGCCGGCCCATTGACCCCATGGAGGTCCGCATCCACCGACGTATTTTCTGAGTGTTCCATGACAGGGATTAAGTTTCGCCAATTTAACGACCCAGGGCTCCTTCGTTCTATCAACCCGCAACGGTTGCGTGAGTTCTTGCTCGGTTTCACCGACCATCTCGATGCACACGGCTTTGCCGTTCCGTCGAATGATGAGTTTTCCGACGTCCAAGTCGCGCAGCTCATCGCCATTCTCAATTCCGCCTCGCGATCCGCGCCGCCGGAATTTCTCGAAGCTTTCTTTCACGCTAACGAGCTGAATAACGACCAGGGAATGGAGTCCCTGCTGCTGGCGGCTTCCAAGCACGGAGTTACTTTGCCGGGCGACGAATGGTCTGCCGCGGATTTGGCGATGTTTTTGTGGATCGAGCATCCCGAAATCGTCCGCCGCGCTAACTGCGAACGCATTGTCCATCGCTTTCAGTCGTTTCAGTACTATCAGAACAGACTGGTCGAGGTGCCGGAGTTTTCGCACCCTACAACAGCGATGTTGAAGCAAATTCAGTCATCGTTGGATTCCTTCAATCGAGACCGGCATCGAGGAGGCGGGTCCGATGTTTGGATGTACGATTTCGGAGACGACGTCGCGTTTTTGCTCCGCCACGGCCGACCGATTGTGCGTGATGAAGTGATGCACAACGATCGTCCACGTCCGGATGTCCGCCGATCGGTAGGATATGACTTGACTGTTTACAACATGAAGACGGGCGAGCTTCGTGTGCGAGCTGAATCGGTTCGCGAACGGCGATTTTATTGTCAGTTATTTGGAACACATCTCTTTGACGATCCCGGTTTCTTCCCGCACGCCGAGATGTTCGATTTAGAGCCGATCCACGATAAAGGCGAAGACATTCAGGCTGTCGTTGAAGATCTTGGAATCGAGCAAGTCAGTTTGATCGAAATCCGCGAGTCGCTGCTTGGTGAAAACACCCTGACCACAACCTACAAGGCCAACGAAGTCTTTGCTGCGCTTGAGGAGCATCACAAACGCCTCTCGCCGAACGCAAGGTTGCTGCATGCGAGGTTTCGTTTCTGGTTCACCGACGGACAAGAGAACACGGTGACCATCTATGCCGGCAACATCCTCCGCTCCACACGTCAAAACGGCTTGGACATCATACACCAATGGATGCTTCATCACGGTATCAAGACTCGCACCAATGAGACTCTCCCCCTCACATCATCTGCGCCTTTGGCAGATCATCTCGCGAATCCCAAGCCTTCGAGCGCCGCGCCAGTTATGGCAAGCCGAACTGGGTGACCAATGGGCTTTGTGTTCGCCGCTGCTCCGCGCGACGCCAGCGTTGGCAACATGGACACTGCCCAGCATTGGCCGCTCACCGTGTGAAGTCATCAAGCATGCCGACGGAACGTTCGTTGCGGTCGATCGCCTGCAGGGTGAGACGTTTGATGTCGCTCGTGATGACCTGTTGGTTTATCGACTCGACGTGAATGTCTTGTTCACGCAGTTAATGAAGCTGCTTGGCGGCAAAACACGCTTCGACGCAGCCATGCAAAACGCGACGCTACGTCGAATCGGACAATTGCCCGCTCGGCTGGGTGCCAAGACTCTGTACTTCTCCACGTGCAACGATGCGCCGTCTCTACTCGCTGCGGCAACCGAGTTGTCCAACCCGCAGCCTGTCGTCCTAATGGTGCCGACATTGCAAGGTTGCCCATCTGATGTCGATGCGATCAATGAACGTTTCCAAGTGGTGATCGCCGCTGCGGACGAATTGTTTGTTGTGGTGGAAAACGAAATCGCCGTCGATGCAAAAGAAACCAGTGCGCTTCGTTTCCGCCTAGGTCTCGGCGACGATTCCCAAGTCAATTACTTCCGCTTGGCTGGCCAAAGTCGCGAGATTCAGTTCAATGGCAAACGTTGCTCATTGCCCGAGACAATTGGCCTCTGGTACCTCGCCGAGTTTCTCTCGCATCCCTACAAAACGCTCGACCCCGTAGAGCTCGAACAAGCCCGCACCGGGATGGCGGCTCGATCGTCGAACAGCGGAACCGGGGAACGCATCGACAAGCAGGCCAAACGCGACTACGAATCCAAGCTAAACGAACTCCATGCGGAGATTGTCGAAGCCGAGCGATTCAACGACCCCGGTCGCCTCGAAAAACTTCGCTCCGAGTTCCAGGACATCACCGACGAGCTCAGCAAGTCTACCGGCAAGACTGGGCGACTCCGAATCACCACGGACGCTGGAAAGTCTCGCCGCAACGTTCGGCAACAGATGCAACGTGACATCACACAAAAGATTGCTTCGCAGCACGCCGAGCTAGCCGACCACCTTCTCGATGCCTTCAAACGCGACTGGATGTGCTACCAACCCGAATTCGATCCGGGCTGGGAATTTTGACAACTCGCGTTCTCGTTGGCTGTAACTGACCTTGTGTGTTTTCCGATTACGGACGTAAACTGTTTACATC
>CAKQVW010000260.1 GCA_934277865.1 uncultured Pseudobdellovibrionaceae bacterium
AAGGAGACTTCTGGAGCTGAATACCTTAAAACCTTTCGATCTAAGCGTTGATATGTATGGCCGAGCTCCGCTGATGCTCTACGAAAAGGGTAGAAGCCAGGATTTAATCGAAGGCGCTGGCAAAATCGTCAGAGCTATAGACAGCGAGCTCTATAAGTATTTTTGCGAGATCAGAGACAATGGACTTTTGGATTTAGAAACTAGGAAAAATAAAGCTCCGGGAGGATACATGGTGATGTATCCGATCTACGAGAAGGCATCTGTTTTCTATAACGGTTCCGGACTGGCTCACGATTTGATGGTTGTCCTGCACGAACTGGGTCACTGTTTTCATTACTTTCTTGGTAAAAACATTCGTCCTTTCGGTCTTCAGGGGTGGACCTCCGAGGTGGCAGAAGCAGGTTCGAAGAGCATGGAGTATATGGGGCTTGAGAGACTGCAGGAATATCTGGATGCCGACTCAGCCAAGCGAGTTAAGGAAGACAAGCTGATGTCCATTCTTGAATTGTTTGTTATGTGTGCTAAGGGAGATGAGTTTCAACATTGGCTTTACGCGAACCCGGGTCATAGTAGTGAGTCGCGTAAAGAAAAGTGGTTGGAACTGAGCAGCGAATATTCGGCTGAAATTGACATGGGTGGATATGAAGAGGCCGAGTCGAAAGTCAGTTGGCAATTTGGGCATATACTTAGTATGCCTTTCTATCTAATAGACTATTCAATTAGTGAACTGCTCGCTCTATCAATTTGGGACCGCTACAAAAAGGATCCAGCCGACGGTATTGATCGTTATAAAAAAGGTTGTTCGATTGGTGCGTCCAAGTCGGTTCCCGAAATCTACGAAACGTTTGGGACCAAGTTGAGTTTCAATAAGTCCATGATTGCGCCACTGGCAAAGCGGCTAGAGCAGGAATTAGACACCTCCGCTATTCTCACCTAAACATAGATCCCAAGGGATTCGGCGATTTTGACCCAGCGGTGATCAGGGTCCACCAGGCGGGCGGGTTTCATGATGTCGCCTAGAGGGGCTCGCGTCACATGGCCGCCACGAACCACGACGGCATTTCCCCAGGCGTTTTCTTTGACCATGCGTGCAATCTCAACACCCATTGCGGCCGTGATAAAACGATCGGCCGTCGTTGGATGGCGCGAACGCTGAAGATGCCCTAGCACCACGTGCCGCGACTCCCATCCGGTTTCTTTCTCAATCCATCGCGCAAGCTCTTCGGCGATACCACCAAAACGGTCGGCCTGAGGACTTCCCTCCACACGAAACGCGACACGCGCCGATTCACCTTTCGCGAAGGCTCCCTCACCCACGACGATCATCGCACCTCGACGACCCTCATTGAGAAGCTTCTGTAAGTGCGCCTTCAGATGTGCGCGATCAAATGGCTTTTCCGGAAGAAGGATCACATCCGCATACGAAGTGAGCCCGCCGCCAAGCGCGATCCATCCCGCCGTGCGCCCCATCGTCTCCACCACGATCGCCCGTCGATGGGCATCCGCCGTCGCACGAAGAGCGTCGACAGCCTCCGATACAACCGCACATGCCGTATCAAAACCAAAGGTGACATCGGTTCCCTGCAAGTCATTGTCGATGGTCTTCGGAACACCAATTAACTTTATGCCCTTGATCACGCGACTAAGACCTTCGAACGTGCCGTCGCCACCTGCTGCGATCAGGCCTTCTAGTTTAAGTGCGCTATACGCCTTCAAAAATTCGTCTTCGCGCCCGCGTGTTCCACTCTTGTTACTTGTTCCAAGCAATGTACCAGCCAAGGCATGCGCATTGAGAACGGACTCCGGCGAAAGGCTGATCGTGGTGCCCGTGTAGATCCCTTCAAACCCGTCGCGAATGCCGACAAGTTCGATCGGCTCATTTGCCAATGCCCGAACCGTCGCCTCGATGATGCCATTTAAGCCGGGCGCATCGCCCCCACCCGTCATCAGTCCAATTCTCTTCTTCATATCCACTAAGGCTAACCGAGTCCTCTATGACATAGCCAAATAATTCGTTTTCAAGTTAGAACTGGGGCTGGAGAAAATGATGGACCCCATTCAGTGGTACCAAGACCCAAAAGTGTGGCTGTCCGATTTGCGCGATCACGCGGGCGCTGTCATGCCCAGCTCGAAGTCGCTGCTCTCATGGATCGTGACTCAACATCAAATTCTCACCTTGGCCAAATATCCAAGCACCTCAAGTCTCTGGTTCAAACTGACAAGCCAACCCTTCGCGGTGTGGGGCGCAGCCCTTGCCCAAGGCCGAGTCGTACTTGCGTGCCCAGAAATCGATGGATCAAGCGAAACACCTGGCGAGGGAACAGCCTCTCAATCTCCAAAACCGACACCGACGATCCGCCCTGTGGACCTTGCAGTCTTCATTCAGCGTTTTGAGCCCCAAGTCGTGATCGTAACTCCGCAACTGATCAAATTCCTCACGCTAAAAGGGTCCTCGATCACCAAACAAACTTCATGGTGGCGACCACACTGGACAAAAATCTCACCGATCGATCCCGCGCTTAGCTTTCGTCGCGCGCAAGAAAGCGACCGCAAACTTGTTATTCAATTCGCCGAATCCTTTTCCCAAGATCTCGGAACCGACGCACGTGCCGAAGCCATCGGCTGGCTGAATCGCAGCCGTCTTCTGCTCTTCGAAAAATCTGGGCGAGCCTTCGGCATGGCCGCCTTTAGCGGCGAGTATCAAGACCCGGCAGCCGGTAGTCTGACCCGTGTCTCACTGATTTACGTCGAGCCGGCCAAACGCCGTCACGGCGCCGGCACCGCCATCTTGCACTCGCTGGCTGCCGAGTGTGTTCCGGAAAAGAAAAATCTGGTTTTATTTTCGGATGCGACCAATGAAGCCGCGACTCGGTTCTACTCGCGCGCGGGTTTTGTTCCACTTGGGACACTGGCCGAGTTCAAGGTCAAAACCACGGGATAGTGGTCCGAAGGCAAAAGCCGCTTCTCATTTTGGTTGCGCGGAATCGTGCGATAAAAGCCCGACTCGTCACGAAACCGATACACCCATGTCTCGTCGCGATCCACGCGCGGAAAAAGCTCGGGCGAAACCAGAATGTAATCCAATTGTTTGGCAAAATTCGGCCGCCGATTGTGGACGTGAATCCAGGTGAAACGCTCGTCTGGCGGCACTCCCGCCACCTCCAGACAACATTTCAGGTCAGTGCCCCGAAGAGTTTCAAATTCGTCGTCCGGTGGCACACCCAGGCCTGCATGATCCAGGCTTCCATAAATCGCACCATTGAAATCGCCGGAAATCATCACAGGGACTTTGTCAGCAAACTCGCTTCGGACCTCCTGATAGATCTTCACCAGCATTTCCTGTTCGGCACGCCTGCGATCACGCCCACCCGGATCAATACGGTCTCGATCCAGCGGAGATTTCAGATGCACGAGCATGACAATCAGCTCGGGCACCTCGTCGCTTTCGCCAAAACACCGAAGCTCCACCACATCTCGTGAAAACCGGTGGCCTTTTACGCGGCCCGATCGAATGTGTGTGTACCCCGCTTCGATCGACTGCTTTTCGTGCGGATACAAAAAATCGAGCTTTCGATTTTTGTGAGAGATCATATCGAACTTAAATGGAAGATCCCGCTTCACCAGAAATCCAAGATCAATGCCACGATCCGAATTGCCCTCAATCAAATGTGGCACATAGCGGTCTTCCAGAAAGTACCGAGAAAAATTCGATAGGCTTTCTCGGCCTCCCACTTCGCAAAGCATCAGGAAGTCCGGATCGAGCTCGTCAATCGAGCGCGCAATTTCTAAAACTTGATTCAGGGGTTTGTTTTCGACCGTCGAGCGAGAGAGCTTTCGCCATTCTTCTTCGCTGAGATCTCGAGCCTTCTTGTGCGGAAAAAGTTCCGTCGGAGACTCGTCAAAATAGAGGAAGAGATTTTCCACATTAAAGCTGACGAATCGCCACCGCCGATTTTCGAACAGACGCGATTCGCCAGGCTTCATAGGATCAATTACTTGCCAGAGGCCTTGCCGGATTTTTTACCCTTGGGCGCTTCGCTGTGGTCGCCATGATCATGGCCATCACCAGCTCCGTGTCCTGGCGGCATGCCAGCACCCTTCTTCACTTCCAAAAGCTCGACATCAAATAACAAAACGCTATGTGGAGGAATCGGGCCTGCGCCACGTTCGCCATAAGCGAGTTCCGAAGGAATCGTGAGCTTCCACTTCGAACCGACTTTCATCAATTTCAAAGCTTCGTCCCAGCCTTTGATAATCTGACCAATTGGAAACTCCGCTGGAGCGTCTTTTGACTCGTCGAAGACCTTCCCGTCGGTAAAAGTTCCTTTGTAATTCACCTTCACCATATCGCCATCGACTGGCGTGTCGCCGGTTCCTTCTTTGACAACTTCGTAC
>CAKQVW010000261.1 GCA_934277865.1 uncultured Pseudobdellovibrionaceae bacterium
ATGCCACCGTCGGCTCATCGAAGAACTCGGTGTCTTCGGGCCGCAAGGTCTCAAGAACTCCGCCCGCTCGAAACGCGATCAGCGGTGTTCCCGCCGCTAGCGACTCAAGTGGCGTTATGCCGAAGTCCTCGACCCCAGGGAAGACGAAGCCACGCGCCCGCTTGAAGTGCTCGACGACTCCAACTCGCGCGACGTTTCCCAAAAACTCAATCGTGGGGCCGGCCATCGCACGCAGCCTTGCCTCGTCTTGCCCACCGCCTATGATTTTTAGCGGAAGCTTGAGCTCATTAAACGCCTCTATCGCAAGATCCACCCGTTTGTTCGGCGCAAACGCCGTCACCATGAGAAAGAAATCTCCCTTCGAAATCTCGACACTTGAAGCATCGCGTTTCAAAAAAGAAGGTGGCACTTCGAAGTCGCGGGTTTCGACGAATGGATGCACGACGACGGCGTCGCGGCCGTAGTAGCGACGAATGCGCTCTCGCACGAAGGCGGAGTTCGCTACCAATAAGTCGACGTTCGCATTGCTCGCCTTGTCCCAATTGACCAAGTATGGGCGCACCAAGTTCGCAGCCGCACGCACGGGCAAAGAGGCTCCGCTGCTCGCGCCAAAGTACGCATCAAACTGGTCGTACATGTAGCGCATGGGACTATGAATGTAGCTTAAATGATAGGCGCCTTCAGGCTTACGCAGACCCTTGATCACACAATGCGAGGTTGAAACCAACGTATCCACATCGCTCGCGACTTTCATTCGCGAGACAGCCGTCGGAAACAGCGGCAAGAACTTGCGGTATCCGCCAGCTACACCTGGCAAATCGTTAAGAAAGCTCGTGTGGATCTCGCGGTCTTCAATTTGCGGCGAGGTCGAACCCGGAATGCGAACCAAGGTGTAAAGCGGGCTTTTAGGATAAAGCTCGCACAGAGCTTCGAGAATCCATTCACCACCCCGAAACCCCGTCAGCCAATCGTGCGCCAAAGCCGCCTTAGCGGGATCTCCGCTTGCGGTAGCTGGCCGTATCGCATGCGCCGCAGCATCAGGAACGGTCTCAGTATGGGGTGTTTGGCGATCCATGGTTCAAGGTGATAGGTCTGTTAGCCTAGTTTGACAAGGATTCCAGCAAGAGAATCTCGATAGGTTTTCCACGATGGCGCGAAGTCTCACAAAGCTCCTAAACCCATTCGCTGTCATGCTCTTCGAGGCAGGCCTCGCATTTGCGCTTTGGCTTCTCGCGGTCGAACTCCGCATCCTCACTCGCCTAGAAAATGCGCCAATGGCTAAAGACTATTGGCACTACGGGATCGTGCTGGCGACCCTCACCGTTGTTTGGCAGTCCCGCTACGGCATGTACCATCTGGTTCGTCAGAGCGGTCGATTCGAAAAAATCGAGACGCTTCTTAAGTCGCTCTTGGCGACTGTGTTTTCATTCATCTTCTTGATTTATTTCCTAGGCCCAAACCGCGTTTCGCGGGTTTCAATCGCGATCTACGCCCTCATCATGGTCCCGACATTCGTCATCTACCGACGCATGCTTAAGCACACACGCCAGTGGATGCACACCGAAGGTGGCCAGTACTTAAAGGTCGTCCTCATCGGCGACGGCGAATCGCTTCGCGAGTACGCCGAGATGGCGCGCCAGAACCGTCACGTCGGTATCAAAGTTGTTGGCTGGTTCGATTCTCCGCAGTGGCTCGATGAGCTGCCACAGCTTGCCACGATTCCACGCTTAGAAACCCTGCCGGAAAATCAGCGCCTGGCGAATATCGATGCCTATGTCGTGAGCTACGCTTCGTCGAATGCCGACAAGCTCGATAAGTTCTTAAACCGGCACTACGACGAACTCACAAGCGTCTACGTTCTCCCGAACATCAAGAGCTTTGCGCTCGTGGGCTTGAACCTCGACGAAATCGAGGGGCTTCCGATTATGTCCCTCAACCAACCACGCTACTCAGCGATGGATCTGGCCGCCAAACGCCTACTCGACGTGGTTGGGTCCGGTATCGGCATGGTCGTCCTTTCTCCAATTCTCCTCGGAATCGCTGCACTCATTAAAATCACAAGCCCCGGCCCCGTCTTCTTCGGGCAAGAGCGAATGGGGCTAGACGGTCAGATCTTTAAGATGTGGAAGTTTAGAACAATGAAGCCAGGGCCTGCGCAACCGGGTTGGACCATTGCAAACGACCCACGTCGTACGAAGTTTGGCACTTTCTTAAGGCGCACATCGCTTGATGAGCTGCCGCAGCTTTGGAATGTTTTTGTCGGCGAAATGAGTCTCGTTGGCCCAAGGCCCGAACAGCCCTTCTTTGTCGAAAAGTTTCGCCAAGAGATTCCAGCTTACATGCTTCGTCACAAGGTGAAGGCAGGCATCACCGGCTGGGCTCAGGTACAAGGCTGGCGCGGCGATACCTCGCTAAGAAAACGCATCGAATGCGATCTGTATTACATCCGCCACTGGTCGCTGTGGCTTGATATCAAAATTCTTCTCCTCACGGTGAAGAACGGAATCTTGCACGATAATGCCTACTAGGTCTGCTCTTAGCCGCACAGTTTTACTCATCACAGCTCGGTCGGATCATGGCGGCGGACCCCGTCACATCTTAGACCTTCTTCGAGCGTTTCAAGGGCATCACTTCGAATTCTTCATAGCGGCACCTGATCAAGAACCCTACGGGCCGAAATTCAAGAGCTTCGCTATCGAGACAGTTGAAATTCCTCATCGAGGCTTCTCACTTAGAGGCTTCTTCAAAATCTGGGACCTCGTGCAGCGCGAATCGATTGATGTCGTGCACTCGCATGGCCGAGGTGCAGGCCTATACTCTCGGCCGCTTGGGCTTCTCGCGAAAGTCGCGAAGTTTTTTTGCGACAACATGACTTGGTTGATCAAGGATCTGCCCGAGATTCATGTGCCCAAGGTCGTGCACACCTTCCACGGCATCCATCGCGAGAAAACTCCTGTCGGTCGCATGAAGCTGGCGATCGATCAAATTTTGGCTTTTTTTGACTTTACACCTGTCTTCGTTTCCCAAAGTGAGCGCGGCGACGCATGGAAGTACGGCTGCGCCCGCGAAACACGAGAAGGATTCGTCATCGAAAACGCCATCGACTTCACTCGCTTTGTCGGCCGCAATCGACTGGCCTTTAAAAACGACTCCAGCGAAAACGCCACGCGCAAGCTGACAAAAATCGGAACCTTCTTAAGGCCTGACCCAGCAAAAGGCCCAGACCGGTTCTTGAACTTCGTCCGAGAGAATCGAACGCTCGGTCACTTCAGCTGCGTCGGAATCACGAAAGACGAACTCGGAGCCTTTGGCGAAGTGCCTGCGTGGCTAGAGGTTCATGGCCGAATCGACGAACCCGCAGCTTGGCTTCAGGATCTTGATGTCTACGTGTCGATGGCCAGAAACGAAGGCCTGCCTCTTGGAGTCTTAGAGGCTATGGCCTCTGGTTGCCTTTGTGTGCTTTCGGAAATCCCCGCACATCGCGACTTTAAGATGACTAAGTCAGCGCTACTATACGATCCGTCTAAGCCCGAGACTCTGGCGCGTGAAATCGATTTCCTAAAAAATGACAGTGCACTACGCGACACGCTTCTGAAAAACGCGCGAATCCTCATCCACTCGCGCCATTCGCTAAGCTCTTTCCAAGAAAAGCTATCGGCGATTTACAACGAGGACTAGGAGGCATCGCTGTGCCCAAAATTAAACTAGCTCTATCCATTCTCACAGTTTCAATTTTGGGTCTCGGCGCAGGACTCTACGAAGTCGACCGCAAAGTGCGAGAGCTTAAAGCCGAGCACCTGGCACAAGTTCGAATCGAAAGAAAACGGACGCTCAACGGCTTGGAGTCGCTTGAAACCTTATGGGCCAACCCGCCCAAACACATCTCCCTCATGGTCGGCCGTCAAAATCTCAAGGCCATCGAGAACCTGCCTCGCCCTTCTCAAGAGTTGGAAGAAATACGGAAGAAATTCCCAGCCACAAACGGGGCTCTCCCTTTTCCTCGATATTTTATTCTCGACGACAAGCCTGTTGCCTTTCATCCCTTTCAAGGGGCAATCAACATCATTTCGCTCACCGGTGCCGATACACCAGAGTCCACCGACCTCGCACTCAAAGTCCTGGAAAAGGCTCAGCCTTATCGCACCGAAACGACGTGTCCCGCGACTTCCGAACGAATGGTTTTCTTCACATACCCTTTCAATTTCTTTTTAGACGGAAAGATAAAATACCCCGCAGGCTGGGTGAGTGCTTTTACACAAGGGTTCTGGCTTATGGCGCTTTCTGAACTTCACCGCGTCACCAATGAAAGCTCGTATCTAGATCTCGCAAAGGGTGTACTCGCAAGCCTTACCTGTTTTCGCTCTGAAAAATCGACCGAGAACACATGGGTGTC
>CAKQVW010000262.1 GCA_934277865.1 uncultured Pseudobdellovibrionaceae bacterium
AAGAGCCGCTGGACGGAATCGGAAATTCGCGAGCGCTTCGCGAACCTCCAGAAGATTTTCAACACTTCTTGTAAAATAAAAATCGAACTCGCCTCGCTACAGCCCTTACCTGCCGACGGTCCTCAAGATATGACTGGCACAACGCGAACAAAGACATCATGAGCTACAAAATAGATGCGTCGCCCATTTTCACCAGGGCACAGTGCGCTCGGTTGAGAACATATCACGCACGAGAACAAGCCTTGCTCAGAGAGCGCGAGACCGAACTACGCAACTTATGCCTGAAACACGAGCGGGCCCGGTCAGAATTCCCGTCAGCCTGCGACCAGGCCATATCATCGACTCCGCCCGCCACATCCCCACCTGCAGCAAAGGAGAATCAAAAGCGGCCTGTCGCGAGATAGTTTTTTGGCCGCAATGACTACTTGCGAGGGTCGTAGGCGTCGCGGATCGCGGAACCGATGAGGTTCAGCGACGTCAGCGTCATGAACAGCGCTAGCGACGGAAACACGGCTAACCACCATGCCACCTGGAAGTGCTTCTGCGCCTGTCCCAAGAGTTCGCCCCAAGACGGCGTGGGTGGCGGAAGGCCATATCCAAGATAGTCGAGCGACGCGAGTCCCGTGATCGATCCCGCCACCAAAAAAGGCGTGAGCGTGATCCACGGCGTGAGCGAGTTTGGCAGAATGTGACGGAAGATGATTCGAGTTCGTCCCGCTCCAAGGGCCTTTGCCGCCTCAACAAACTCCCGTTTGCGAAGCTTCAAAAACTCGGCGCGCATGTAAAGAGAGATCCCTGTCCAACCAAAGAAAACGGTGAATCCCGTCAGGACCCAAATTGTTGGCGAGATGATCGACGCCAAAATGATCAACAACATCAGCGTTGGGACCGACTCCCAAACTTCAATCACCCGTTGGCCAAAGATATCGACCCACCCCGCAAAGAACCCCATCGAGGCCCCGAGCATAATTCCGATGAGTGAGCAGAAGAACCACACCGAGATGGCGTAGGTCATAGAATAACGAAAGCCATAAAGAAGACGAGCCGCTACATCCCGCCCACTTTCATCGGTGCCGAAGAGATTTTCACGACTTGGCCCAGACGGAAGCTGATCGAGCGCCGGATTTCGCTCAAACGCATCCCAACGAATAGGAGGCCAAATCACATAGTCATCTGGGCCGAGTTCCAGCGTGCGATAGTCCATAACCATGATGTCTGTCAGGCCAAACTCCGACGGGTGAACCTTCTGCACGACCGGGAAGTAGGATTGGCCATGATGCTTCAAATACAGGGGCTTGCTGTTTGCCCAGAATTCGGCCGTCACGCTAAAGAAGCCGACGATCAACAGAATCCAAATTGAAACGATCGCCGATTTGTGCGAGCGGAATCGGCGCCAACGCTTCAATGACAACTCGTTCTTCATGAAACGTTCGATCATGTGAAATCAATCCTTGGGTCAACGACAACGTAAAGGATGTCCGTCAACAACCGGCCAAAAAGGAAGAGAATGCTTTGGAAGAAGATCAATCCCATCAAAACGTTATAGTCTCGTGAGTTCGCCGACGTGATGGAAAGAAGTCCCATGCCATCTAGCGAGAAGATCGATTCCACGATGATGGAACCAGCAAACATGACCGAGAGGATTCCGCTCATGCCAGTGACGATCGGGATCAGCGCGTTGCGGAGCGCATGCTTCAAATAAACGAGCTTCTCCGGAACTCCCTTCGCGCGAGCCGTGCGCACGTAATCGAGCTTCACGACGTCAAGCATCGAGTTCTGCATCATGATGGTCAGGAAGGTGAAGCTCCCCACCATGTAAGTCGCAAGCGGAAGGACCGAGTGGTGAAGTCGATCCCAGATCTGACCCCACGTCGAAAGCTCCCAGTAGTTGTCAGACACTAAGTTTCCGAGTGGGAACAAAGGCAAAAAACTTTCGCTGGCCAGGAACGTCCGCAGCAGAATCCCGGCGATGAGCGAAGGAATCGAGTACAGGACAAAGAGCCCAAAGCTGGTCAGCAAATCAAACTTTGAGCCGGCTTTGATGGCTTTGAGCACACCCAGTGGCACGCAGATGAGGTAGGTCAAAAATAGCGACGTCAAACCGAACGTCAGTGACACCGGCATCTTGCTGAGAATGATTTTTGTCACAGGTTCTTCGTATTTGAAGCTGTCACCGAAATCGAGGCGCGACAGGTTTTTTAGCCAAATGAAGTAACGCGTGTGAATGGGACGCGGATTGCCATTTTCATCGGTGAAACCGTATTGCTTATTCAGAGCCGCGATGACTTCTTGCGAGACACCCGTTTCGCCGCGACCACCAAGCCCGCCACCCGCGCCGGCACCACCGCCCATTGCGCCACCCATGCGGATCTGCTGCAGTTTTTGTTCGACCGGCGATCCCGGTGCGAGATTGATGATAACAAAACTCAGAAGTGTGATCCCAATGAGGGTTGGAATCATGAGCAGCAAACGCCGCAGGATATAGGTTGCCATGTTCTCGGAGTCCCCCCAAAACGAGGGGTTCCGATTATCAAAATGTGATTAGAAATGCACCCCTAAAAACCAGGCAGGAGCCCGGTTTCCCAAGGCTCCTGCAGTTTTCGAGGTCGTTTCTTACAACGACGCCCAAAGTCTTTTTGTGCCACTGCACGAAAAGCCGTTTCGGCCGCCGGCCGAAACCACACTTTTACTTACCGTCTGTCATCCACCAGTAGTCGGTACCAACAGCGTACTTGTATGTCTCTTTTGGCATACCGATGCGCTTGTTCACGCCATAGAGGATGAACTTGTCGTTGAACATGAAGGCGTAAGGCGCGTCTTCTGCGATCATCGCGTAGATTTTGCGGTACATCTGAATACGCTTTTTCTTGTCGAGTTCGGCAATCGCCTCGTCGATCAGCTTGTCGACCTCTTTGTTCGAGTAGCCGATTCGGTTGGATCCGCCCTCTTTCGCCGAGTCTGTGTGCCAGATCTGCTTCGGGTTCAAGTCAACAGAACCACCAGCCCAGCCAAGTGCGACCGCGTCGAACTTGCGCTCGTCGAGGTTCTTCAGCAGAGCGTTCCACTCGAGAAGTTGCAGGTTCATGCGAATACCCGCTTTTTTCAGGTCCTCTTGATAGAGAACGAAGTACTTCTGAATGTCTTTGTTTGCAAAGAACAGGGTGAATTCGAACGGCTGTCCACCTTTGTCGAGAACGCCATCCTTGTTGGTATCAGCCCAACCCGCTTTTTTCAGCAGTTCGGCTGCTTTTTTGGGGTTGAAGTCGATCGCCTTGGTCTTGGGATCGGCATATTCGCTCTGCTGATACCAAGGGCCTGTCGCGGGAAGCGACATACCGAAGCGGAACTTGTCGTTCATCTCGTTGCGGTTCATGAGGTGTGCAAGCGCGCGGCGAACACCTTTTTCTTGGAACATCGGCTTGGTGAGGTTCCAGCCAACATAACCGTACGATTTTGGTTGAAGGTTTTCGACTTTCTTCTTTAGAACAGTTTTTCCCCAAGGTTCGCCGTCGGTCTTCTTCGCGTAAGCTTCTGGAGTAAGAGAGTCGTAATCGAGTTCGCCCTTTTTCAGACGCTCAAGAACGAGGTTCTCTTCTTTGTCAAAACGCATGCGCACCATTTGGAAATTGTAACGGCCACGTTGCTCAGCAACGGCGTTGCCCCACCAGTTTTTATTGCGCTCAAGAATGATCGACTGACCTTGGTTGTACTCTTTCAGGGTGTAAGGACCCGAACCAAGAATCGTCTTGTTCTTCTTGCGGCCTTCTTCGGCGTTTCCGTAGAAGTGCTTCGGAAGAACCGTGAGCCCCGCAACAACGTCGAAGTTACCGAAGTATTTCGATTTCGTGACAAACTTGATTGAGTTTGGACCAGTGACTTCCGCTTTTTCGATGTTCTCGTAGTACGGCCGCAAATGAGCAGCGTTGTATTTGTCGTCGAAAATAACGTCGAAGCTGAACTTCACGTCTTCGATCGTGATGGGTTTGCCATCACTCCACAAAGCACCTTGACGAAGCGTGAAGGTGAACTCGCGACCGTCTTTGGAGATCTCGACTTTCTCGGCCAATGCGGGTTCCCACTCGTACGTGTCGAAATTGCGGTTCATCAGGCTATCCATAACAAACGACTGAATCGTTTGGTTGTAGAGGTCGGTGCCTGTGATTGGGTTCAAAGTCGTTGGTTCGACTCCGAGATTGTAAAGGAAAGTGCCGCCCTGAGGAGCTTTCTCGTTACCGAGAATGGCGACTTTCTTGTTGGCCTTTGGCGCTTCAGCTTTTGCCGACGCGCCACTCGCGACAACCGTTGCCGCGACCGCTACTGCTCCGACGATCGTCAGAAAGCGAAGATTCGTTCTCATACTAGGAATTCCCCCTATGGTTGTTACGAAAC
>CAKQVW010000263.1 GCA_934277865.1 uncultured Pseudobdellovibrionaceae bacterium
TTTTACGAAGTACCGGTACACATCGGCATTTTTTCCCGAACGTGCGAGACCTTCGGCTTTGCGCATGATGTGTGGATAAATCGGTGTGAATCTCGCAAACTCCGCCAGTTTTTTTGCGGCAACCATTTGCCGGTCTTTGTAGCGTGGCGACTGATCATAGATGCGCATGAGATCCCAATACACCGAGGCCACGACCGTCATCTCTTGCTGACGCGAGCCGGAGGCAAACATCTCGGGCGAAAGCTCGCCCGGCTTTTTGTCGTAGACGAGCTCAAGCACACGAAGATATTTCTCGTACTGAACAGCGGACTCGCCATAGTTTTTTTGAGCGAGAAGGTCTTTCGCTTTTTTTACGAGGTTCACGCGGTTTCGCCATAACATCAGGCGGTTTTGTTCTTTTGCCTGCTGCTGGGCGCGAAGGGCCGCGCCCTTGGAGACCATTTTGCTTAAGATGGAATAACATCCACCACACACGGTGTCGGGCACGGCCGAAAGCTGTGCGTTTTCTTGCAGTCCAATCTTCATTCCGGCGGCGACCGGGACAAGCGAGGGCACGTTGTCACCGCAGTAGGGACAAACGATGACTCCTTCTTCGTCACCTTTTGGAGACGCAGGTTTCTTCGGGCTTGGTTGAAGACTTGGATCGGCGCCTGCCATTACTTCGCGGTTCCTTTGCCTTTGGTTGGAATGAGGTTCACGCCTTTTTCGTAGGCCAAGGCGCGGCACTCGGTGTCTGCGCAGCAGGGACCAAGCAGGCGAAGTTTTGCAAGTGGCTGTACGACACTTGGATCATATTGTTTCCAACGCAGAGACTCATTGGCGCGAGCGACAAGCTCTTTGGCGCGTTTCAAGTCCTCGCCGCTGAGAGAGTCTTCACCGACGATTGCAACTGATTGGCAGGCGTTATTTTTGGTTGGGCAGTTGTATTCGATTTTTGCTCGTTTTGAGTTCGCGGCGGGGCTGGACTTCGGCTCAAACGCCAAGGCACTTTCCACGGTCCCTTCGGTTTTGTTCGGCGGAAGGCGATAGGATTCAAACTCTTTGCCGGAAAGAAGGTTGTTGCAGCTGGCGTCCGTGCAGGCTTTTAGCTCGAGCGAGTTTTCTGAAACAAGGGCGAGTTTGTCGAACTGCGCAGCTGCCTTTTGTAGGGAGTCGAAGTTCTGGTTTGACCAGGCCTTGAATTGGTCTGCCAGCCAAGCGTCACCTTCCGCGGTTTCTGTCCCCCGGTGGCGCTTTTGAATGTGCGAAAGCCGACGGCAGGGAGCTTCCAGAAGTGTACGCAGTTCACCGGCGTATTTGATTCTGTGAGCGTTCTCGCAAAGAGAATCGGATGTTCGAGCCAACTTGGCGAGATCGCTCTCGCCGCGATTCTTGCGATAGTCCTCCGCCAACTTGTCGGCGCTGGATTCGCGCACTTTCTTTCCATAGTGTTCGATGCCAGACCGGTAGTGCCCGCTGTTCAGGTGGCGTGGTTCAAAAAACATGACTTGTGAGTTGCCATCGGATTTCAATTGTACGCCCTGGTCGGGACGAGCGAGGAATTCCACTTTTGAACCGCCGACGGTCGCGTAACCTTTCGCGCCCTCGGGCGTACACTGCACGTCGTATCGCGCCAGGGTGAGGCCTTTGAAAACGGCCTTCGCCCAGTCGAGTTCGCCGGTGCTTTGAAAGTGTGCGCCGTGAAGGAGTGGCTGGTCCAAGGAACCACTTCGAATCATTTCGTGAAGAGACTGCGGCGTCGATTTCCCGTTTGCGCGGACGTAGTAATAAAGAGGAAGCGTTGCCGGGTTCTGCGAAGATGCCTCAAGTGTGCTGGTTAGGCCGGAGATAATCTGCAGCAGTGGATGCAGGATGCCGGCACCAGTTCGTTTGGGAGTTTCTTTCGTGGGATTGAGATGTCGATTGAGGTCGCGCAGAATGGATCCGGATTCTGGCATGGTCCAACTTCGGCCGTTGATGAGGAAGTCATTTTTTCCAAGTTCGGGCGGCGCAACTTCGAAAACGACTTGCCCCTTTTTGTCGGACATACGCAGTCGTGTGCCCACGGCCTCGAAACTGTGACTTTTTGATGTCTTGAATGAGGCCAAGAGGCGCTGCAGTTCGATTTTGTCCTCGGGCGCGGCCGAGTTCAGCAGGGCAGCTTTCATATCCTGATCCAGCATCTGCCGAGAAAACTCGTCGCGAATTCGTTCTGCGATCGCCGCTTGAATCATTTGATAGGTCGGCGCAGAAATCGTCGTGGACTCCGATGCCTTGGCGATGGGAGAGAGAAGCAGCGCCATCGCAAATAGGCGAAGCCAAGTCTTGTGGACGATCATTTTGTGGTTCCTTTCGTTTTTGATTCGGCACCATTCGATTTCAGACTGAGGCCAAGATCTTTTGTCAGACGTTCGCGGCAAGGCGCTTCGGCACAACACTGGCCAAGTGGACGAAGCGCAGAGGCTTCGGCCAAAAATGCGTCCTTGCGCCAGTAGATCGAGAAGTTTGCATTGCGAATTTCGGCGCGCAATCTGGCTTGGTCTTTGGCGGGAAGCTGGCGCGCAGCCTCGGTTTCTATCAGAAGCGAACAGGTTTCGTTTTGCACGCTGCATCCGTACTTCACCAGAGGCTGGCCGCCTGTCGAGGGGTGTCGTTTTGCCAGTACGGAGGCCACCTTGCTTGAAGGGGTTGACGGCGCGGGGCGAACCATTTCGACGGCATTGGTTTCGCCGGTTGATTCGCAAGTCATGCCGTCGCGGCACTGACCAATTGAAAGTCGGCGCCCAATCACTTTCACATTTGCCACCGAGCGCGCCATTGCCTGAAGACGATGCGATTCGCTGCCGACGAACTTGACGGCCTGCTCTTGCGCAAGTGCAAATGCATTTTGGGAAAGTGAGACGCCGCGGCTGCGTTCGCATTCCACACGATCCGGGCCGCGTTCGGCCTGAAGGCAACGGCCTTCGATGGAAACCTTGTTCTCGTACGCGCGCTCACATAGCGAGGCGACCTGAGAATCGACCTTCAGCATCGTGATGCGTTCGCAGATGGTTCTCACTGGGCCGTCGACAATTCCTTGTGCGATGTCGGGCGATTTCGTTTTCTGAAACTCTGTCAAAAGCTGATCGAGCTGCTTGGATGTGGCGTCGAAATCGATCCGTGACGGACGAAGGCGCGCGGGCGGACCATCGCGAAAAGCAGGCGTCAGAATCACATCGCCGTCGGCCCGCGATTCAAAGCGAAGAAGTTCTCCGTCGATGCGGGCAATACCCTTGGCTGTGATCTTGGTCCCGCTGCCCTCACAAGCCAGCGTGCCTTTTTCGTCAAATACCAATCGCTTGGCCGTCGAAAAGAATGCATTCGAGGACTCGGGCATGATTTGCGCTTTGATGGTGTTCGCCTGGTTTTTCACCTCTTGCGAAACGTCATGGCTTTGCGGTGGTGTTTGATTGGCATCGTGAAAGTCGATGTAGAGATAAATGGGAAGCGTCGCCTGTTCAGCTTCAGCGGCAACACGTGTGGTCGCTTGTGAGGCTTCGGCCGTAGAAAGAAATATTTGAGAGCGATGAAGCGCGCTTTTTCGAGTTGCGTCTGAACTTTTATCTGAGTTTTTTAATAGGTGAAGTCGGATTGCGTCTACCAGCGAGCCGTTTGGAGGCTTGGAAAAGGGGCGTGAGTTTAAGATGAAGCCAGCATCTTCTGGCGTGGATGTTTCGTGTCGCGAAATTTCAGCAATCACTTGTCCGCGCGAGTTCACGACTCGTAGTGCGCCATCTTCGGCGAAAAGCCGAATCGCCTTTTTGTCGCGCTCGATTGAAGCGAGCGCTTTCTTTAGCGGAACCGTGTCGGCAGCGCTAGCGCGCGAGAGCAGCGATGTCATCATGGTGTTTCGAACGTCTTTGGATTGATAAAAGTCGACGACCAAGAGGCTGGCAGTGTGGTCGCCGATCAAGCTCATTGCACTTTCTTTGGCCTGCGCCTCAGCCTGCGATGGTCTGATAAAAAACAAGCCGACAGTGGCCGCAAATAAAAGCGGAAGAATGGGACCACAGCGGCGGCTCTTTGAAAACGGCATCCTCTTATTTTAGGGTGCATATCGAGGTGCGTACCAGTCGAGATTCAGAGCAGATGAACAGCGTCGACGTCCACGGAGAATCGGACTTTGGGCGGGAGCAGAGGAGACTTGGATTTCGCACGCGCTTCAATGTGCTCGCTCAAGGTCCTGCAAAGAGCGCTGACCGGCGAATTCATGCCCTGTCCGCGAATGAACACCTGGAATCGGTACAGATTTCGAAGCTTCGAAAGAGGAGCAGGTGCTGGACCTAGAATGTGGATCGAATCCGCGCGATCGGCTGCCTCCGTGCCTCGACCTTTGGCGTTTTCAAGTGACCGTCGGGCGAGTTCGGC
>CAKQVW010000264.1 GCA_934277865.1 uncultured Pseudobdellovibrionaceae bacterium
GCGCGCTGGACGAAAACGGCTACAGCGACCGCAGTATTCTGGCTTATACAGCCAAGTACGCTTCGGCATTTTATGGACCATTTCGCGAGGCACTCGATTCGGCTCCCAAGGCCGGTGACAAGAAGACCTATCAAATGGACCCGGGAAACCGTCGCGAGGCGCTGCGCGAAGCCCTGCTTGATGCCAAAGAGGGCGCCGACATCTTGATGGTGAAGCCTGCGCTTGCGTATCTCGATGTGATTTCGGAACTGCGCCGTCAGACGACGCTTCCGATTGCGGCCTATCAGGTGAGTGGCGAGTACGCGATGATCATGGCCGCCGCGGAGAAGGGTTGGATCGATGGGCCACGAGCGATGATGGAGTCCTTAATCGGAATTCGTCGCGCAGGGGCGTCGATGATCTTGAGCTACTACGCTCTGGAAGCTGTCAAAAACCTATAGGATTCCGTGGCTTAGCTGTCAGTTTTGCCCGGTTCCAACATGGGTGAAACAAGGGTAAGTTCTTGCTGAATTTACACGCACTGCGGCATCTGTCGAACTCTGTGGAAGCCTTTTCAGGCGCGGGTTTGAAGCCTTTTTTGCCTGCGATTTCAGCTAGATGGCGGAAAAGCAGGCAGCAGCCATAAGAATTTTTTCGGTGGTTAGAAAGGTGGTCAAGTCTGTGCTATAAGCATTCGGTCGACATTCGGCGTTCATTTCTCGATTTCTAAGGAGAGCGTTTTGAGCATCCAGACTCCCGATATTCATTCTGCAGCTGGCACATCTACTATTCCAACCGATGTTAACTCTGACATGAATTCCGACAAGCGTTCGAAGGAACTCGAGAAGTCGCGTCTTGAAGCCGCGGATCTTGATGGTGACCTCGACGGCGACGAAGATGACGATATGGGTTCGTCCGGCGGCGCTCGTGCAGCTGCTTGGAGCGATGATTCGGAAGATGCGGCGGCGGATCTTCAAGATATCTTGAAGGCGCAGATGATGGACAAGGTTCAAGACGGTAAACGCCTTCTCGGTGACGAGTCGGAAGAAGACGATCTCGACCTCGACATGATCGACGATATCTTGGCTTTGCCAGAAGAGCAGTTCCCACGCTTCACATTGGCAAAGAACAAGGCTCGCTTCCTTCGCATGGTTTCTTGGTACAAGAACAAGAAAGAATGGTTGGAAGTCGCTCCGCTCTCAGGCGTGAGCAAGCTCTTTAAACAACAAACTAAAGAACTCGTTGGCATCCGTGCTTCGAAGCTTGATTACGAAATGGAGCTCGAGACGGGAACATTGACTCCGTCGCAGCGTTCGTACCGTCGTGACGAGCTGAAGATGTGCAAAGTTCACGAGAAAATGGCCGTGAACCTCATCGCTCGTATGCAGGTTAAAATCAAATCGGGTCGCCGCTAGTCGCGACACTTGGTCGGGACTTAAAAGGTCACGATTGAGAAACTCGAAAAAACAAAAAGGCTGTGGTTGATCCCACAGCCCTTTGTTTTTCTAAAAACTGGCATACTTGCGTGTTGGTCTATGGCCAGCAGTTCTGAACTGTTCTGATGCCGAGTCGATTCGAAAAGTAGGGTTATTGGAAGCGGCGAATGAAACTCTTTTGAGATGCGCTGGTGTCCAGACAGAGTTCAACATTTGGCGATGCGATTGCCACCTTCGCCAGATCGAGCAATGCCAAATCCACCGGTAGATTCGCTTTTGTCATCCATGCGTTCTTGATTCCGGGGCCGCGAACATCGATCCCGATCCCCTGATCGGTTCCATCTGTTTTTCGCATAACTATAGAGAATAGCCCACGGTCTTCCATTTTAATCGTGTGAACTGTCCCGCACACTGTGGTGGCTGAAGCCTCGACAGAAACGATGGTGGAGATCAATATGAGAAAAATAAATTTCATAAATGCGTTCCTCTATTATTCAGAAGGTTTAAATCCACGTGCTTCTCTCTTCTTCACTCTCTCGATCACGCGTTTGCGAACAGCTACTTCAGGCGGGCGGGAAGTTGGCGACCGAACTCCTCGATGGACTGCTGCACGGCCCACTGGACGGCTTTCCCGAGATCGCTGCGTTCGCCGTCAAGCGTGATTTCGACGGGAGGAAGCGTGAGGATCGGGCGGTGCAGTTTGTAGTCGGGAGCTGTGCGGTTGACGGCGATCGACGAAAGCACGACGCGGTCTCGGAAGATAATGACGTTGTGGTGGATCTCAAGCGCTCTTACTCCTGTTGTCGAAGCGAGGCTTTGAAGGCCATCAGGGATAAGGGGTGTTGGATTCAGATCGATCTGCTCTTGAAGTTTTCCTACTACGAGACGAATGAGGACGGCTGACTTTTTAAGAGCGAGTCGTTCGGCATCGTCAGTCGTGAACTCGGCGAGGGCACGGTCGATCTCGGCAGTTGATTCGGCCCAGCTATCGAGGTTCAAGCTTGCGCGAATTGGGTGGAGAGATTGATCCATCGATCGAGTCTTTTCAAAACACACTTCGGTTTTTAGTTCGCCGCAGGCGATGTTAGAAAAACTCACGGCAAGACCGTTGCGCACAATGGTCGCTTCAAGGCGGCGTTTCATATCGTCCGCGATGCGAAGTTTCCCTTGGCCAACTCCTGGTTTGAGCTGAAATGGTTTAACGTTAAATTCGATTGGCGCCTGCTGGCGTTGAGCTTCCGCATAGTGGCCGATGCCGAGAAGAAGCGCCAAGCTCATCAAGCTGGCGATGCGAGATTTTGTGGGTGTGATTCCCGCGTTCATTCTGGCCTCCTTCTATCTATGCCGATCTCTTTTGTGACTATCTATTTAGAGGGTGCAATTTTCGTGGGAGGGAGTTTGAGGGGGATTAAGGATGAACGTCCTGAAACGAGACGTCTCACCAGACTGTATTGGAATTAGACAGTCGCTTCGAAACACCTTGAGAGTTTCGCTACTTAGAAAGGTGTCTCAAAAAGAGGAAGATTTTTCCTGTTTTGCCCTCAGATTCTCAGATCGAAGCGCCGATAGGTACTTTGTGAGGCGATATTTGCCACTCAAAGAGACGGATCGCGGCACAGTCGAAGCCGCGGAACAGGAAACCGGAGGTCTATAAATGGTACGTTCGTCGTTTATCGTAGTGTCAGACGATCAGCTTTTGATCCAAAAGGCGCATCAGTTCGGAATGGTGAACAACTGCACGGTGAAGGTGATGACACCTGCCGAGTGGGATGCACAACAGAAGACTACAGGAGAGGTTCCAAGCCTCGTTCCTGGTTCTTCGCAAGAAGCTTCTTCGCCAATGGCGAAGGTTCTTCCTTTCCCTGGCACAGCAGGCTTCGGTGGTGGATCAGACGCTCGTCGCGCTGTTTCGACAATCGATCAGCTTGAAAGTGTGGCGATTGAAAATGCGATTTCTGCTTTCAAGGGCAACCTGACAGAAGCGGCGAAGGCGCTTGGCATTGGCCGCGCGACTTTGTATCGCAAAGTAAAAGCTTACAACCTTGACCCGTCTCAAGCCCGCAAGAAAAAAGCGGCTTAAGACTCCTGTTCTGGCTTACGACTTGTGAAAACACTCACAGCGGCCATGATTGTGACGACCCTCCTCGGAGTGTCGTCACTTTCTTTTTTTGCGGTGGAAAAATCGAGCCTGCTTCGCGCGCAACGCGATGTTTGTGGTCGGCTGCTGACGGATTTTGTTAAACGCCAAGAGATCGCGACTCGCAAGTTTGTTGAAATCTGTTTGGAGGAATCCGAACAAGATGTGGATCGCGCACTTTCAATGCGTAAATTCATGAGTCCAAAGCGGGCTCTGATTGAAATTTTAAATCAACGTTTAAGCGCCATTCGGATTTCTCATCTTGGAGCCTATGCACCTAATGAGACCGTGGCGCTGTGGACGGGCGAGTCCGTCGATACGGGCGCTCGCGGAAGAATCGTCGATGGCGAAATCATTGTGACTCGCGTTTTGCCGGGCTCGGCCTCCGAAAAATCCGGGCTGACGGCCGGTGACCTCGTTGTCGCGGTCGATGGCAACCCGATTCAAGATCCAGATGAATTGCGTGAAGCGAGCGGGTTCTGGGAAATTATTCGACCGGACGAAACCCGCGTGAATGTGTTGATCCGAGCGGAGGTTTTTCAAGAAAGCTTGGTTCCACGCTGGGTGGAATCCCAGGAAAAGAAAGGCATTCGTGTCTTGCGAATACCTTCGTTCTTGGCGCAAGCGATTGAAAGCGACGAATGGACGCGCATTCAAGATGAAATCATTGAAATGCAAAAGCGGGGAGACCGCCTGGTGATCGACATACGTGGCAACGGCGGCGGAAGTTTTCCGGCGATGCTGCGTGTGCTAGGCACGCTCAAGTGTGATCGAAGTCTTGTCGGATGGATCTATC
>CAKQVW010000265.1 GCA_934277865.1 uncultured Pseudobdellovibrionaceae bacterium
CAGTGCCGGACCTGGCCGTTCTGGCCCGAGACGATGTCACCCAAAGCCTGGGCAAAAGATGTTGCGGCGTTTTGCCCAGGTGTCGGCAAGGGACGCGTGTGGCCCAAACAAGAAATTGAAGAGAACTTGCGCGACCAGCGCCTCTGGGAAAACCAAGTCGCCTTGGGCCGCTGAGCTCCTACCGATGATCCAGGCTCTGAAGGCTTGAAAGGTCAGCGCCCTCGAACATCATAACGTACATGAAATAGCCCGAAACCAATGAAATCGGAAACGCGACTAGGAAAAGCGGCAGCACCAGTAAAATCGCACAGATCATACTGAGTCCGGTCAGCATCATGCCAGCCGCCAACATGAAATCCCAGTTCAGGGTGGTCGCCTGAACGTTGAGCTCGATCGACTTCATCAAATCGATTCGCTTGAACATCATCAACGGTACCGAGAAGGCCGTGAGTGCGACCAACACCAACGACAAAAAGAGATTCAGCAGAGACCCAAAAAATCCCATTTCGCGAGTCACGAAGTACTGCAAGGCACTGACGCCCAATCCGACAACCATGATGGGCACAAGCCTCATCATCAATTCTGTTTCGCGAAAGACAATGAAGAGCTCCGAGAGCTCGGCCGTTTTAGATTCCTGCATTTTTCTAAAGAGTCGTAAAAACCCAGCGTTCAGAATCACGCCGGGCACAATCGCCAGGATGGAAAATGATCCCATGCGACCAAAAGCCAAAATGATGAGAAGAAAAATGACCGCCGCGGAGGCAATAACGCTGTAGTGCTTTTTTGTGAGCGCCCAAGCCAACTGAAGCATGGGGACCGCATTTGAGACGTCGACTCGAGAAATCGACACAGGCGAAGACGGCTCGGTCCCACCGCCGGTGGGGCCGACAGGTACCCCACCATTTGCTTGACCCAATTTTGTATAATCCATTTACCGAGCGTAACGCTTTTGCAGCGATTCGCGAATCTCGGCGCCTTCAATGGAAAGGCGTGTCCAAGGAATCGCGCGAAGGCGCTCGGGTTCGATCATTTCTTCGGTCTCTTCGCAGACACCGTATGTGCCATTTTCGATGCGAGCCAAAGCCATTTCGATTTCCACAAGCTGCGTGCGAAGGCGCTCGTGTAAGGAGAGCGTTTCCGCTTCGGCAAGGACGCGAACTGTTTGATCCGCCTCATCGCCTCCCTTGTCTTCAATGTGGAGATCTTGGCGAGTGTTTCGAACACGGTTCAAAACATCCGCTTTTGCATCCAGCAAGAGCGTCTTGCATTCCTTGATCAGTTCCGCTCCAAGTGCCCCCATCTATGCCCCCCATTCAAACGATGACACCAATCTTAGTGCCATTTTGGAACTTTGAAAGTTAGCCACAGGCACAACTTCCTGCGCAAGCATAATCTTAAATTTTCTGTCATGCTCCAAATCTTTGATTTCACAATTCATTTGCTTCTCTCCGCAAATCCGTCAGCGGTTTTTCTAGTTCGAATCCTCAAAACTTACATCGACGGTCTATCGATCACTGTCCAGCAAGTCGAGTGAGGAGATCGTCAAGGCAATCGACCAATCAAAAGCTGACACGAGAGCGACGCATCGGAATCCACAGATTGCTCACCTTTGTCCAATACGTTCCCCGGAAATCATCCTCCAAACGAATCCAGTCGCCCTCGCGCTCGATTCGCTTGTACGGCGTGTAACGATCCGCCACCCGAAAGTCCGCCGGTCCAGCATTTGCGCCCGAGCCCTTCACAAGCGCGGCCGCTCGCACCTTGACCACGGCGCAGCTGGTATTGGTCGTCACGTTCTTTGAAATAACCCAGTGTATTTGTCCGCGGAGATCTCGGACACGTGACCAGCCATTTTGCTGGCTCAAACGCTCGAGCGGCATATGACGCCCCACGTTCCAGGTGATCTTAGCCGAAGTCGATGGCTTGGCGCGCAATCGCGCCTTCTGAACCGAAACACAGACCGGCTCGGGATAGCGGTCTTCATTCGCAACCGCTTGCTCACCGAATATCAAGACCCCAGCTGCTAACAAGACTCCGAGTTTCCAGTAGGTCATGAAAAGCCCCTCCGCCTAGACCTATCGGACGTTGGTCCGTCTCGGCTTGAGTCTAGTTTGAGAAGAGTTGTCAGGAATCTCGAGCTTTCTCAAATCGAGACATCCTGGCCTTAATCCTTTGGCGGCGAGATCGAAGAGCGAGACACTTCCACAGCCTCGACATCGATCACCTCTCCCGAAGAGTTTGGCGAAACACCACCGCCAAAGGGACCTGTGCGGAATTGGGCGCCGACGTTTCCTGCGAACTGCACTTTTGATAACAATCGGCGCGCGATCCAACGCCGAAGAAACGGCACACACAAAACAACCGCGATCGCATCTGAGGTGAAGCCCGGTACGACAAATAAAACACCGGCGAGTCCCACCAGCGCCGCTTCGAGCGCCGCCTGGCCCGGAGACTTACCAGATCGCATCGACTGCGCGACCGAAACTGAGAGGCGAACGCCCGTTGTCCGCAAGAGCCCCACACCAAGGATGGTAAACAGCGCCCATGCGAAAAAGACATTGGCAAAGCCGAATTCACGGAACAGACCGATGGTCAGAATGATTTCAAGAATCGGGAACAAAAATAAAAAGAGAATCATCCCACCGCTCCGGGCAAGCGGGCCACATCAAGCTCGACCATCACCGGGCAGTGATCCGATCCTTCGACCTCGTCCATGACTCGCGCACTCTTGAGCGCAGGGACAAGCCCCTTCGTTACCGAAATGTAGTCAATGCGCCACCCACGATTTACGGGCCGGGCGCGCTCGACATAACTCCACCAAGTAAAGGCGCCCTTTTCGTCGGGATAAAAGTGACGGAAAGTATCGACAAAACCCAACTGTAAGAAGCGATCGAACCACTGCCGCTCTTCCGGAAGAAAGCCGCTCTCTTTTGCAAGCCTCACCGGATCGTAAACATCGATCTCACGATGTGCGACGTTGTAGTCGCCGACCACAATGATCTCACGTCCCGACGCGATCTTCTCGGCCAAGTGCTGATTCAGGTCCTCAAGGAAGACTTGCTTGAATTCGTGGCGCTCCTGACCGCTGCCCCCGTTGGGGAAATAGATATTGTATAGCAAAAAGGCCCCGTGATCCGTGACGACAACACGACCCTCCGAATCATATTTCTCGATTCCGATTCGAGGGATCCACTCTTTCACCGGAAGTCGAGATCCTGGTCGCTCCATGGTCGCGACACCTGAATATCCCTTGCGAACAGCTGAGGACCACGTGCCCTTCATGCCGTGTGGTTCCCGCACGCTGTTTTCGACTTGATCAAAGTGCGCCTTGGTTTCCTGGAGACAGAGGAGATCCGGCGACTCTCGTTCGACAAACGGAAGAAAACCCTTTTTTCCTACGGCGCGAATGCCATTCACGTTCCAAGAGATGATTTTCATGTTTTTGTGCTCCGCAGAATTCAATGCCAAGCTGAAATGATGCTTCCGAGTTGCCGACTGCTATGTGTCCCTTTAAAACAGGACATTCTGTTTAGGAACCATTTATTAAGGGAAACCTCACCTCGGTGCGCCACGAAGACTTTATCGAAAGACTCACGCTCGAATATCCAAACACGGCGAAAGCCAATGACCTCGAGCGCTTCATTGTTCCGACTCTCATCGCCCCACGCGTGATCAACTTCCCTCGTGCCTGGCTCACGTCGGCAGAAAAGCTGGCAGCTTTGTTTTACAACTCGGTTCGTGAAAGCCAGTTTTCTGAATCCGTGATCGCCTCAGAAGAGCCCGCTTTCGCCAAGCCGAAAACCTCGTCCGTGCTGATGTCGTACGACTACCATGTCGATTTCTCAAAAGACCCCGCCGGACAATTGAAGCTGATAGAAATCAACACCAATGCTTCGATGAGCCTCTTGTTAGATGTGCTCAATTGCCAACTTGGCAATGAGCGCTGCCTCAAAGACGACTTCATGGACGACTTTGAATGGGCGCTTGGCGGACCAGAAAAAGGTTCTCTAAAAGGCAAACACGTCGTGATCGTGGACGAAAAGCCCGAGTCCCAAAAACTATTCATCGAATTTTTGATGTACAAGGAACTCTTTGAAAGCCGCGGAGCCGCCTGTCGCATCGTCGATCGCACAGACTTGGTTTTCGAAGGCGGCACGCTTCGCCTCAAAAACGACCCGGCCTTCGGAGAAATCGACCTTGTCTACAATCGACTGACTGATTTTTATTTTGAACAATCGGAATCTCTGGCATTGCGACAAGCCACGCAAGCGGGAAAGGCCGTCATCACTCCGCACCCCTATGACTATCGAACACTGGCCGACAAATCGCGGATGGTGGAAT
>CAKQVW010000266.1 GCA_934277865.1 uncultured Pseudobdellovibrionaceae bacterium
TTTCCAAATGTCGGTGTCCGAATCATCTAAGAATTTAAGATCGAGCCCCAGCTGCTGGAAGTCAGCGAAGACACGACCAAACTGATCCAGCGTGATACCGGTCATACGCAAGCCTTCAGGGTCGCTGATATATCCATAACCGATACTGCGAACGATCTGCTGCTTCCAGTTCAGTTCGGCAAACGATTTGCGATCGTACACCACAGTCTTCGAGCTCTCGAAAATCAAAGTCCCATTGGCGCGTGTCGAAGGCGGAATCGGACGATCAAAAATCGATTTCAAGTCGGCCCACGGTTCTTGGTAAACCGCCGAATAAGCGGCCCAAATCGGGCGAACCAATTTCAATGGAATGGGCTGCCCAATCGCGATCGAAGGATTCTGCGCGTAGACATCGCGCTCAAGCTTCTCCCAAAGCTGCTGGGTCTCAACCCATCCCAGCATCGTCTCGCGCATACGTTGCAGATTGATGGCCGTCAAACCACCTTGCTCGCGGCGCTCCGCCCGAATCGACATCGGATCTTTCGGATCCAGAGGTTTTGCCCCCGCAGTGTTGACGATGATCGGATTAAAAATCTGCTCCAATAGCGGCTTCAAGAGTCCCACGATCGTCGTCGCCTGAATCGGCAGATCAAACGAACCCGACGCGCCAACCGCCAAGATGAAGTCGATCAACACATCGTGAGAAATGACTCCTGTACCTTTTGCGGCAATCGCCTCTTCTAAAATTCCAGAGATCTCCAGAACTCCGATTTCGATCTGCGCCAGTCCGTCACCATAAAAAAGATCACGGCCCTGCATGGCATATTTGACTCTCAGATAGAGACCGTAAATTCGGCCGATATGACCAAAAAGCAGCTGCCATTCACTGGGCAAAATCGTGTAGCCATCGGCGCGAATAAGAAGCGACTTTGCCGACGCAATCAAACCCATCTGCTGGGCGAACCATTCGGGCCCCTTCCAGTTCGATCGCCCCGAGTACAAACCTTGAAACTCGTTGAGCAACGTCTGCAGGTTTTCCAGTTTGTAGGGCTGATGCGAACGCCCCAACAAGGTTCCCAAGGTGTCCATGGTGAAGGTGAAATCCGAGAGCGCTTGCTCAAGTAAGCTCGGATCAACAGAAGCACCGTCGGCAGGAAGGCGCTGATTCAAGATCTCGATATATGGTCGCAAACGAATCGCTTCAACACGCAAAACATCGACGACCTCAATCAGTCGATCCAGCTCGGCTTTGGTCAGTCGCTCTGGCGAGCCGCCAAGAATTGCGATCTTCACCCGCATGACTTCGTTCAAAAACGAATCGGTCAGCTTCACGTCTCGAAGAAAGTGCCGCTCAAAAAAAGCACGCAGTTCGGAAGACGAGAAGGAATCGCGCTCGGTCGAACCACGCCCGTACATTTTGAACATGTCGAGAGCGCCCGAAACACAACGAAAGGCCTCATCAATTTGTTCGGCTTTCGAAACTCCTTTGAAGTACGCCTCAAGTGACTTGAGGCTTTCCGACATACAGTTTTCAGTGGGCCCCGAGAGTTTTAGCGGCGCTTCGCCGGGAACGTTTTCTTGGGTGTTCAACTGACAGCCGGACGCCAACAAGACAATGCCCGTGGCAACTGCCATCGTTCGAAAACGATTCGCGATGCGAAAACTCCAGTTGTTGACGAACACAGGCCCCTCTCGTCAATTCCGTCTCAAAAGATAATCGGTTCTATCGACCCTTCACTCCAATGTAAATGCCGAGAACCCTAACGCGGATTCAGAATTGAACTGACGTTAAACCCGCGAGAGTTTTGAATAACGCATAGGGTTAGCGTTTCAGCATCCAAGAAGGCTTTCCAGTCCAGAAATAGACCGAATCTCCGTTGCAGCGGTGTTTGAATGTCGCTATCGTCTCGATATGACTACGAATTTGGAAACAGACCAGAACCAACAAGCCCTCCAGACCCGCCGCCACGGCGGCACTCAGACGACGGCCGCTGAATCGCGGGTTGTGGTCTCACGCCCACCGCGTATTCCGGTTTTGGGTCCACGCCCGATTTCCGAGGGAGGGCCGACACTGTTTGTGCGAGTTGATCGCATCGGCGACCTCGTCTTAAGTCTCCCCGCCGATGGCCAGTTTGGAGAGATCGAAAACGAAGGCGAGCGCGACGTCGACTGGTGGATCTCTGAAGGTCTCGGCTTTGTCGCCGATCACGCTGTTCCCCGTCGTCGTGTCCGCGAGATGAAAGCGAAAGTTCGGTTTCAAGAATTCAAAACCATTTTGCGTGAAGTGAAAGCACGAAAGTATCAAACAGCTGTCGTGTTACATGCACCGTGGTGGATGACGGCACTGCTATGGCTGGCCCGCGTGCCAACTCGCGTGGGGCCGCGTTCGCAGTGGCATTCGTTTTTATTTCTCAACAAGGGTGTGCGACAAAAGCGAAGTCTCGCGGAAGCAAGCGAGTTTGAGTACAACATGCGTGTCATGGACACACTCGCAGATCGACCTGCTATTTTGCGAGAACCACTGAAACTTGCCGTGGACTCCGATTGGAAAGCGCAAACGCTGAAGAAATTTGAGCTCACGAATCACAAATATTCCGTGGTTCACCCCGGGATGGGCGGCTCGGCCCGCAACTGGCCAACTTCGCACTACATCTCGTGGATCCAAGAAGCTTCCAAGGAAGAAACCATTGTCATCACCGGAACCGCCACCGACGAACCGATCCTCGATCCCATTCGTCAGGCTCTAGAAGGAGCACGTGGAGTTGTGTGGCTCAATGGCAAACTCAGTGGCCCTCAACTATTGCATGTCCTGGATGGCGCAAGGTGTGTGCTGGCCCCCAGCACGGGCGTCGCGCACCTCGCCGCTTCGCTCGGTCGTCCCGTCATCGGTCTCTACAGCCCGGTGAAGGTGCAACACCCAACACGCTGGGCCCCACAGGGAGAAGCCGTTCAAGTTTTGGTGCCCGAGGTGGAATGTCCGGGGAAAAAGGCATGTGTGGGCCAAACTTGTCCACATTATGACTGCATGAACCGAATCAGCCTTGAATCCGTAAGATCGCTTTGGTCTGCTCTTCCTTGAAGGGAGAGTTTTATGACTCAAATTCTAGTTTCTCGTTTTTCTCCGGCGCGACTTTTCCTCGCGCTCGTCCTCGGCTTCACCGTTGGTGTTTCATTTTCGGCAAACGCGACAGAACCGCTATTGATCGACGAAGTCACTGAAGCCACGGACTTTGCTCGAACAAAAGCGATTTTGAATCTCAATCCAGGAGACGAAATCACCATTCGCGCCAACACAACAACGACCGTGACCTGTGCTATGGGCTCGACTCTACCCAATTGCAAAAGCGCGATTGCGAGCTACGAGTCCCGGTATCAGACCTGCAAACGCTCGTATCCAGCCTCGACCTGCTTCAATAACGAATGGCCCACATTCAAAACACGCAACCCAGAGTGCATTACCGAAGCCTTTGATGCGTGCGTCCGGACTTGCGGCGAGAGTTATCCTGGCTCGACTTGTTACAACAATTGCCGCTGAACTAAACTGAGTGGACGAGGTGAAAATGAAATCGTCCACTCTACTTTCGTCCGCACTTGCAGCGGCGCTCGCCGCCACGCTGATCGTGATCGCCCAGCCCTCACACGCATTGGTTGAGCTGAAGGCTGCTTACTCACAGTTTTCGACAAACCCCTCGGGACTCAACGACAACTTCGCGGGCCAACCGAAAATTTCGCAGATGCAGGCACTTAGCTTCGACGTCATGGGACGTGTGCCGTTGATGCCGGTGGGACTTGGCGTTCGTCACGAGATGTTTTCGCGCAAAGAAAGCAATGGTGCACTGAACTCGGAAGTCGATTGGAAGCGAACTTCGATCCTCGTGAACAAACGCCTGATCGACACCGGAATCTATCTTGGCCCAGTCGCAACCGTGAGCTTCGCTAGCGACTTCAAGTATCGCTCGGCAAATGGCAGCACCCGTGCCGACTTCAAAACGGAAAGCACACTCACGGCAACAGCTGGTGTTGAAGCCGGATTCAAGATGGCACTTCTTAGCGCCGGTATCGAAGCGGGCTATTTGTACGCCCCCATGGGAAACTTACGTGATTCGGCTGGCGTCGAAGTCGTCGACGGTGGAGGCTCGAAGATCAATGTCGACCTCAGCGGCACGTATGTGCGCGCCACTGTCGGATTTGGATTCTAAGTTCTGACGGTTTGAAACTGCCCCGGCTGGCTGTGTGGACTTGAGAGCCGGGGTGTATTTTTAAGGCGCTGGTGAGAGGTGCCGGACTATTCGGGAAGGCGGGCATCCATGCCCTCGCTCGCGAGAGTCATGACACTTGGGCTGCGGCGTCCGGCCGCG
>CAKQVW010000267.1 GCA_934277865.1 uncultured Pseudobdellovibrionaceae bacterium
GCGGGGCAGTTTTTGTAGGGTGCTCCATTGAGAAATGGATTGGGAAACGAGCTCTGCGCCTGGGCGGAGTAAGTCGCGAAAGTGGTGGCGCCGATTAGAACTTTGACAATCGTGAAAATTTGCATATCCCTGCCCTGTGTGTGTCGGCATTTGCGGTGCAGGTTTCGGTCCGTCGAATCGTGCTGGAGAGCTATTGTAAATGTGCGGTGGGTATCCTGGGTGGGATGATTTTTTATTGGCCGGTGCCCCATTGGGTCGCCAAATAAAAAAAGCGGATGGGAATCCATCCGCTTTCGGGCGACGCCTGTTTTGCTGCGTCGCAAATCAAAAAACAAGGAGGTACCTTTAGTGGTCGTGGCGCTCGGGCCAGAGCTGGCGCCAGTCGGTCTGCGGGGCAGTCGACTGTTGGCCAGCGTGGAGGCTGGCGAGTGTGTTCGTCGAAACAACGGTTTGTTCAAGCGCCGTTTCAGCGAGAACTTTTCCGCAGGCTTCGATGATCGATTCGCTGTCGAGACCATGGTACTTGTAGATCTCGCTTGGGCGACCGCACTTCGAGTGCTTGCGAACGGCAAGCGACTCTTGGCGAACGCCAAGTGCGGAACCGATGTTGTCGAGAAGACCAGGTTCGCCGTCGTGAACCGAGACGCACGGAACGCGTCGGCCCGCGATCACCGCGAGTTCCAGATTCACATCGCCGCCCTCTTTTGCGGGCACGATGTGCAGGTTCGCGTTGAGGCCGAGACGTTGTTTCAGCACGGCATAGCCGTCTTGGTGTGCTTGAACGCCTAAGAGGAGATCCGTGCACGTGACGACGATGACGTTGGCATAAATGCCACGACGAAGGAGCGCATCGCTGGCCTTCAGCGCCTCTGTTGTGAGGCTACCGAGGGCGAAGATGTTCACGACGTTGTCGCCAGGCTCATAGCCCGCGTAACCGCGATAATCGACGAGATAGTACGCGCCTGCGAGGACATCGTGGCGGATGGCCCCGAAGATCTCTTCTTCACCAAGAGATTCAACCTGCGCTTCGTCGACAGCTCCTGCCATCTCAAAACCAGTTGCAAACAACGTCTGAGACTGGTCCCGCTTGAAACGAAGCTGGCGCTTCAGCGATTGCAAGAAGGCCTTTTGTTCGGCCCCGCGTGTGACGCCGCGAATGACGACGCCGGTGCGACCTTCGTTGTCGCCGGTCATGTGGCGCTTGATCGCATCGGACAAGATCCAATCCAGCTCTTGGCAGAAGAAAGGCTCCCACGTGATCTGGTTGGGAATCTGGAAGTCCGACTTCCATCCGTGTTGCGCGCCTTCAGGCGAAAGCGTCACGCCTGATGGAGTACCGACGCAGATGAAGCTCGATTTCCAGTAGAGGTTGTAGAAGAACTGATCGTGCGCGCGTTTGATGAAGAAGTCATAGACGGTCATCAAGGGCAGAATCGGAATTCCCAAGAACTCGCGAATCTTTCCATAAGAACCGACGCACGACATGACGTTCGATTCCGCGATTTCAAAACGGATGAATCGATGCGAGTTGTCTTCGCCGGGAACGAGGTCAGGAAGCTTTTTGTCTTTGACCCCGAGCTCAGTTTCGAAATCCGGCACCACAGCGGCGCCGAAAATCTTTCCGTCCATCGCCGGGTTCAGGTTGGTCGATGTTCCGACGTCAGGAGCCATGGTGACAAAAAGTTCGGCGGGAGCACGCCACGGAATTTCTTCTTGAGGCAGTGGCTTCAGGTTTTTGTCCTCACCCTTTGCCGTTTGACCTTCAAGAGGCGCGTTGGCGATTCGCGTGAGTTTCGCCGTCAACTGGCCAAGCATCCACTGCGTGTGCGGGTATTGAGCCATCTTCAGCGAGATGCCAAGCGCAACTGGAATTTCGCCGTTTTTCGCGAGGCGCTCTTGGAACGTATTCCAGTTGCGGTCGCGAACTGCGTAGTGCTCTTTGATCTGCGAATAAAGCTCTTCGCCGCGCATCTTCAGGTAATCACCTTCTGGCGTACCTTCGGCAAAGCCTTCAAAGTATCGACCTGGAGCGAAGCCCTCGGCACCAGCCCCTTTTTTGTCAAACGACAGCTCTTGCGCGATACGAAGCGCATCGACTTCCGATTGATCAGGTAATGACGAGTGGTTGCCGGGCGCCGCCGCGTCTTCGAGTCCCCAGCCTTTTAAGGTGTGGGCGATGATCATGGTCGGTTTACGCTTGTTCTCTTTGGACTTCATCATGGCTTGCGAAAGCGCAATGATGTCGTGGCCGCCGAGATCGCGGAACGCCCAGTAAAGCTCTTGATCATTCACGTTGGACAAAAACTCTTTCAGCTGAGGGCGCTCTTTGAGGAGGCCTTCACGCAGAGTTTTGTAGTCGCGAACAAGCAGCAGGGCTTGGAATTCGTAGTCTTGAAGTTCGTCTTCGAGGAACTTCTTAAACGCGGCTCCGCCCGGGCGCTTAAAGAGCTCAAGGCGTTTGTGCCCGTGTTGCACTTGGATCACGTCCCAGCCGTTTGCGAGCATCGTGCGTTCGATGCGCTTGTCGTCGGTCCCGTTCATGATCTCTTTGTTGGTGATTCGGTGACCGTCCAGCGACTGGCGGTTGTAATCCACGATCCACGTCAGGTTTCCGAGTTCGCGTTCAGCGAAATCGGGAATCGCTTCAAACAAGCTGCCTTCACGGAATTCGGAGTCACCGATGATCGCCCAGAAGTGCGCATCGGGAACTTTGTACCCGTGCTCAGCCGCAAAACGATAGGCATGAGCCAAGTAACCGACGTTAACTGGTGGGATTCCGACTGTGCCAGATGGCAAGAAACCATGGTGATCGGAATCATACGCCGAGTGGTAACTTTGGAACACGTGTTCGCCGTGTGCTGCGAACTTGCGAAGTCCGATCATGGCCTGATCCATCTCTTCTTGTGTGAGACGAGAGAGATCTTGGCCCAAGAAATCGATCGGCGAGCCGTGATGGCCACCGGTGTTCAAGAGCAGCTTCAAGAGATAGTTGTACGAGTGATCGACGGGAGCCGCATGCGGCTTGTTGGCGATGAAGTCAAAACCGCTCTTGACCACAAGATGAAGGGCGCCGGTGATGTGAAGACTGCTGGCGCAAGCGGCCGGATGTCCCCCAATCTTGGGATCTCCTTTTTCTTTCTCGCGATTGTTCGCAAGCCAGATCATCTGTGTTGTTAAGTAATGTGCTCGGCCGCTGATGCGGTCCAGAACCTCTTTTGGCGCGCGAATCGGAGACTTTGTAGTCGCGGACCCGCGGGCAGAAGGCTTCGAAGACACGGCTTCCTCCTGGGAAATTTGTTGAGCAAAAGGTCTAACAGGCCTTCTGCTCGGACTCAACTTATCGGCGGTCGGGTTTAGTGGCCGCAGAAACGGCCGGAGATAGGGCTTGCGACGCGGTAGGCCGAGGCTTGGGCCTAGGCCTCGAGGACGAAGTCCCAGCGGATTTTGATGGTACCGTCGGCTTCGACGATTCCTTTAGGGGGGTTCGGGAAGGGGGCGGCAGCGCGGAAAGCCTCAACGGCGGCGTCATCGAGGTCGGTGATGCCTGACCGGCCGACCACCTGGACGCGAATCAGAGTTCCGCGGTCGTCCAAGATAATGATAACTCGTGTGATTTTGTCGCCTTCGCTGGCGATGGTGCGCCCCTGGCGAACGATCTTGGTGAACTTTTCTTTGATTTTGGGTTCCCAGTGCTGACGAAGCTGACTCTTGATCCGGTTGTAATACGAATAATAAAGAAACTCGCGTGTCGAGAGCATCGTATCCAGACCCGACGGAACGTCCTTCAAGTGGTCGTCTGTTGCTGAGATCTCGCGACCATCCCCCGAGGTTTCGTTCGGGGCGGCTGTCGGATCGGGGACAACAGGGAGCTTTCTAAACGAAGGATTGAACGCTGCGAGCCCAGTTTTTGGGGCCACCGCGAGATCGCCACCTTGAAAGGTTTTGATATCGGATTTCGTAGCCAACGTCTCTTGAGACTTTTCGGTGTCCGATGGTGTTTCTGGTTTTGCCTGAGCGGGAGCTGTGGCAGCACCTTTGCCTCCGGTGTTTGCGAATTTTCCTGACTTTAAAGCACGAGTTTCTCGAACCACTTTTTGGTCAAACTGGCTTAGGTACTTTGCGTTGGGGTCCTTTTCGTCGTTCAGACGACGATCATCCGACGAAACGATTTGCTGCGCTTTTGATTTTGCATCGGCCGCCTTTTTTAAGAAGGCTTGAAGTTCCTCAGGCGACATCAGCTCGACAGAGGTCTGGGTCAGCTTTTTCGCAGGTGGTTTTGACGGTGCGAAGACAAGCCCGCCACCTAGCAAACTGTGGAATAACAGCGAGAGAAC
>CAKQVW010000268.1 GCA_934277865.1 uncultured Pseudobdellovibrionaceae bacterium
GTCTTGGTGAGAGGCACTGTCGCCGAGCACACGTCCTCGTGACCACGAGCCTTGAGTTTCGAGAATGATCACTTGCGAATTTTTGGGGATTCGACGTTTGCGAAGGGCGTCGAGTTGCGGGGCCGAGCGATCGGGCTCGTCACGAACCGTGCGGGCGATGCTTGAAAGTTTGAGCGCGGTCAGCACGTGATCTTCGGCGACCCAGCCGTATTGTCCGCCCGTTTCAACACGAAACCAGCGCTGCATCTGCGAGTCGCCAGAGTCCTTGGTTCGACTCTCCAGCCAATCGCGTTTGTGCACGCCAGAAGGGTATCGACTGTCCGGTTTTAGATACACGGGGATTCCGGGATCGAGATTCGGGTGCGGCGCGGCCATCACCGCGAAAGGTGTCAGCAGGCCGAAGACAAGCGGCGCAAGAGCCCTAACGACCAAGCCCGAGGCGGTGCTCGAAGTGGTGTTCGGCCGAGTGTGGGAAAGTGCGGTGAAGATTGTCATTTACAGAAATTAGTTTCGCTCGGTAACGTGCTTCTTATGACATTGATGCGGTGGGCCTCACACGTAATCTATTCTTTGGTCGAGCCATGGCGGCAATTGATTGTCGCGGGAGTCTTGCTTCTCCCTATGGTGTCGGCAGCTGACCAGAGCTTTGGTACACCCGTGCCCGAACGATTTGGAGAATTTCAGTGGCTGAGTCCTTGGATTGAGTCCGGTGGAACTTACGAAGAGGGGCGAGACGGGCGCTTTCGAATTTTCAGTGCAAGCTTTGGCGGCCGTTGGGTGGGAGATCTTTCGCGCTACCGAGCCGGCGAATTTTTAGAGGCACAAGTGAGTTTTGGAACACGCTCGCTCGTGGCCAGCCCTCTGCGCTATTCGCGCTTGGAAGAGACTGAGCTTTCGCCGACGCTCATCGATGGTTTTGCTGGCGTCAGCGGCACGTGGGGGCGTCTTCGTTTTGGATTGTTGCCGCTGATGTTTGGTCTTGAGAGCGGCGTTGAAAGCGAGCGAACGTGGATTCGTCCACTCATCGTTCGCCGTGGTTTGATTGGCCTTCGCGATGTGGGGCTTCACTATTCGGTTTCATCGGGCGGATTTTTTTCCGATTGGTTTGTTCACAATGGTGAAGGTGGGGAAGATCTCGATCGCGAGCTCTGGATGACGGCGCGTTGGGAGTATCGCCTGCGCACATCACGTATGCAGTGGCGATGGGGCGCGTCCGGGCAAGTGGGACGAACGGCGCCGGCTTCCACACTTCCGCCCGGCACAACGGCGGATCCTGGAATCGAGTTGGTGGCAAGCGAGCCAAGTCGGCTGCGATTTGCGTCACTCTATATGGCGTCGGACTGGGTGGTCGGGCAAGGTGAACGCGGTGAAGAGGCAGATCGCCGATTTGGATTCGAACTCGAGGCGTTTGGCGGCGAAGTCTTGCAGGACTCACGCTCGCGGCGCATTCGCTCGCTTCGTTTAGATTTTCATTGGGATCCGTCGGATTTCTGGGGTTTGTTTTTACGAGGTGAAGCCTATGATCCGGATAGCCACGTGGCAGGCGATATGCTGCACGAAGCCAGCTTCGGTCTGCAGCGCTACTTCCTAAGGGGCTCGATGAAACGCTCGCTGAGGGGACTCTTGGTGGCGACGAAAGAAATGGTGGAGAACCGGGATCAGGACCACCACCGCGTCGAGTTTCGACTGCGTTTTTCACCTGAACTCTTCGATTAAATCTTCCAGTCAGTACTGTTTCCCGCTAGGATGCCCCTGAATTTTTAGACAGGGGGTCTATTGTGAACATTCAGAAACTGGGTGTCGTTGGTGCCGGACAAATGGGCAACGGTATTACGCAAGTTGCTGCGGCAAGTGGTCTTCAAGTCATCATGGTCGATGTGTCGCAAGCCGCCTTGGACAAAGGGATGGCGACGATCGCCGGCAGCTGTGACCGTCTGATCAAAAAAGAAAAGATGACGGAAGCGGCCAAAGCCACCCTGCTTGGAAATATCAAGACAGCGACAGAGACCGCCGCGCTTTCGGACTGTGACATGGTGGTCGAAGCGGCGACTGAGAATGTGGATCTCAAACTTAAGATTTTTGCGGATCTCGACACCAAGGTGAAGCCAGGTGCGATTCTCTGCACCAATACCTCTTCGATTTCGATCACGAAAATTGCCGCGGCAACCAAGCGTCCAGACAAAGTCGCCGGCATGCACTTCATGAACCCGGTTCCACTGATGGCACTGGTCGAAGGCATTCGTGGACTTCAGACCTCGGCCGACACATTTAAAACCGTCGAGATGTTGGCGCAGAAAATGGGAAAGACCTTCATCGAGGGTCGCGACATGCCGGGCTTTATCGTCAACCGCATTTTGATGCCAATGATCAACGAGGCCTTCTATGCGCTGTATGAAGGTATCGCGGAAGCAAAGGGTATTGATGAGGCGATGAAACTAGGCACCAATCAACCAATGGGGCCGCTGACACTCGCGGACTTCATCGGACTTGATACGTGTTTGGCGATCATGAACGTGCTGCATGATGGACTCGGGGACACCAAGTATCGTCCGTGCCCGCTGCTCGTGAAGTATGTCGAAGCGGGATGGCTGGGACGCAAAACCGGTCGTGGTGTTTACACCTACTAAGGGGATAAAAAATGGCTGAACTTCCAACTCTGAAAAATCTTGAGCTCGCACGTGAAGGTGCGGTTCTCGTCGCGACGATCGCGCGTCCGGAGGCGCTAAATGCCCTCAACCAAGACAGCGTCGATTCGCTCTCGAAATTGGCTGACTTCGTCGCTGACGACGATGAGACGCGTGTTCTGATTCTCACGGGAAAGGGTGAAAAGTCGTTTGTTGCCGGTGCGGACATCAAAGGCTTTGAAGGCATGGGAGCAGAGGCGGCCGAAGCCTTCGCACGCCATGGGCAGTCGGTTTTCACCAAGCTTGCACATCTCGGAAAACCCGTGATTGCGGCCGTTAACGGATTTGCTCTTGGTGGCGGACTAGAATTGGCGTTGGCGTGTGATCTCATCATCGCCAGCGAAAAGGCCAAGTTTGCGCTTCCCGAATGTAAGCTCGGTTTGATTCCAGGCTTTGGTGGAACGGTTCGCTTGCCACGGCTGGTTGGCACGGCCAAGGCGCTTGAGATGGCGATGACGGGCAACATGCTCTCTGCCGAGGAAGCTTTGAAAGTCGGACTCGTCGTCAAGGTTGTACCACACGGCGAAGCCGTGAAGTCGGCTCTTGAACTCGCGCAGACGATGGTGGCACGCGCACCGAAGGCCCTGGAGCTGATCAAAAAGTCGATCTTCGAGGGCCAAGGGAAATCCGTTCTTGATGCCCAGGAACTCGAAGCTCGCTATTTCGGCGACGTTTTTAAAACCGCCGATAAAACCGAAGGTGTTCGCGCCTTCCTTGAAGGTCGCGAACCAAAGTTTTTAGGCCACTAAAACGAGAGAGCCTGGCAAGTGAGGTGGCTTATTGCGCCACCCAGCCGCCATCCACGGCGATCGCCTGTCCGGTGGTGAAGGCCGCACCTTCTGAGCAAAGCCACATGACGGCACTTGCGATTTCGCGTGGGTGCCCCAGGCGTCCGACGGGCTCGGCTGAGGCATAGGCCGAGCGAGCCTTCTCGTCATGGCCTGTTGCGCGTTCGATCATCGGCGTTTGGATGACGCCCGGGCAGATCGCATTGACGCGAATTCCGCTTTTTGCGAGGTCAAGTGCGACACTCTTGGTGAGGCCAATGACCGCGTGTTTGCTGGCGACGTAGGGAGAAATCGAGGGGAAACCAACTAAGCCTGCAATCGACGAACAATTGAGAATCACACCGCCACCTTGTTTGAGCATCACGGGCACTTGCTCACGCATGCACAGCCAGACACCTTGTACGTTGATATCCATGACACGTTTGAAGTTCTCGAGCGAGGCGTTTTGAATGGGTTCGGTGACGCCTTCGATACCGGCATTGTTGAACGCAAAATCCAGCCGACCAAATTTTTGAACCGTGCCTTGCACAGCCGCTTTCACATGATCTTCGCGCGAGACGTCGCAGAGAAAAAAGTGGGAAGGTCGGCCAAGTGCTTCGATCATCTTGACGGTTTCATGGCCTTCTTTTTCTTGCACATCCGCGATCACCACGGTGGCGCCGGATTCTGCAAACGCAAGCGCCGTGGCGCGGCCAATTCCCGACGCTCCTCCTGTGATGAATGCCACTTTGTCTTGAAACTGAAAACGTCCGACGTCCTGCTGTTTACCTTGGCTCATGACCTCTCCTTGATTGATTTTTCCTCCCACGAGGCTGCAAGAACTGTTCGTTCCCGACAAGTGCTAATC
>CAKQVW010000269.1 GCA_934277865.1 uncultured Pseudobdellovibrionaceae bacterium
GAATGCGGTAGCTCATGGTCTTACCTCCACGCGGGGAAAATCTAGAGTGAATGTGGTGCCGCTCTTACTTGATGAAACGACGATCTTCCCTCCGTATTGTTCGCAGACTTGCTTTACCACGAAAAGACCAAGGCCAGTGCCTTTGTTTCCTTTGGTGGTGAAGTCCGCTTCAAAGATTCGCGCTTGAAGCTCTGGCAGAATCCCACCACCCTCATCGCTCACAAGAACCGAAACACGGTCGCCCTTCGGTTCTACCTTTAGTGATAGCGTTGCCCCTTCGGGGCTCGCATGGATGCTGTTGCTACATAGATTTTCGATAAGGCGACTCAAGGCTGGCGCAGGGATCGGACTCACGCACGACGATTCCGCATCGACTTGAAATCGGATGCGTTTTTCAATGGCTTCAGAGTCGGCTAATAATTCCGAAGCCAACTCGCGCACTTCTTTGGCGACATCAGACGTTGAGGCGGTGTCAGTGACTTCGCCAAGTTGCCGCTTGTAAATGAGCTTCAACTGCTCGGCATAGCTTGATAGGCGTTTAAGGTTGGCGCGAATGTTTGCGAGCGTTTCAGGATCTGCACTGCTCTGAGCCTCAAGTAAACCTAACAGGCGTTTTATGCGGGCCACAGGATTTAGGATGTCGTGCCCGATTCCACGAAGTGTGACCAGTGCCCCTTGCTCGCGGGCTCGCGCTTCGAGTGCAATGATATAATCCTTCATGCCGAGGAGTGCATTCCCGACGGGCGCAATCTCAGAGAAAGGCACTTTGCGATATTCAGATTGATCCTTTGGATTTTCGGAAATCTTTTTTGCCCAAGCCGTCAGTGTCGAGCTGACTTCCCGAATGGACTTCATTGTGTTCCTATATGCACCAAATCCTTGGATAAGCATTCCCAAGATAACGGCAAGCGCAACGCCAAGGACGAGCGGCCAATCTGTTTGTGCTGCCTTTTCGATGTGAAGATAGCCCCAGAGGTGCCGTCCTTCATCGTCGAAGTAAATGGGTTTTTCAAAAACGATTCGCTGCTTGAGCCACAATCGGCACGGAGTTGGGTCCGCACATGAGGACAGAGACTCCTCTCGTAAATCACCAACCCAAGCCGCACGGTTCTGATCGAGAAATAAAAGTCGGTCGTTTGGTTTGAGGCCAAGATTTTTTCTAAAGCGAAGCTCGGTAGCGCGGATATCGCCAGAAAGAATCTCGGTACGTCCCGACGCGATAGCTGATGCTGAGATAGTTTCAACTTCGCGGGCTGCATCTTGGAACATCAAGAAAAGTGAAAGCGATCCTGTCAGACACAGGGTGAAGATGATTCCACCAGTTGTCCAAGCAAGAGCTTGTCGCTTTACGTTTTGTTCCAAGGACTCAGGTTTCATCGCATTCTCACCTTAGAAAATAAAATCGTCTCGTCCGAGTTTGGAACTTCCGACAGGTCAACGCCTGGCTTTGCAATGGCAAGGCTAGAAAAATGGAAAAGCGGCAGAACGTGACCCGCCTCTTGAGCGCGAATGATGATTTCTCTCATGCGGGCGGCGCGATCCGCTGACGTTGGCAATCCGCGAGCAGCGCGAAGTTGTGCAGCAAAATCCGCTACACCATCGCCCGATGGAATGAACGGCGGCTCTCGCTCTATAAAGAAAGACATTGCGCCTTCAAAATTTGGATCAGCTACGGCGATTTGCAGGCCAAAAATGTCGAAGTCGCCGAGCTTCATGCGATCACCTGCTTTAGAAACAGAGATGACTTCGATTTTAGCTGGTTGTCCCGATGCCGCAGAGATAACCTTCGCCAAGTTCTCGCGCATTCCCGCAAGAACTGTCGTGTCGAGTAGTAGAACTGTGATCGGGCCTTTGCCGCGCCACTTATCGACAGTGGGAACCTTCGGCTGCTGACTGGAATAAAGCTCATAGCCTCGCGGAAAAAATTGTTCAGCATTGGTGAATCCAGTGAGTCCACCTAATAGAGATGAGCTGTCCACCTTCTTTGAAAGCAACTTTATGAAATTTGCTCCATCGTTTTTTAGAAATCGTTTTGATGGATAGAGGCTATAAACCTTGTCGAGACTGCGTTGCCAAGTTTTGAAGCCCTTGCTCTTTAGTTGATCGAGGGTTTCTTTCGACATGAGAGAGCTGCCAGAGGTCAGATTCGGCCAGTCGTCTTTGTCGAAGGTGGTCATCAAATCAACGCCATCTTTCGGGCGTTTGATTTCAATAAGTGCGGGCATCGCGCTTGTGTAGGCATACCAGTTCTTATTTGCTTCCAACGTCAGCGAGTCGCCACGATTTTCTTTCACAAAAAACGGCCCTACTGTTTTTGAAAGATTAAGGACGTCACCCTTCAGGGCCAGAAGTCCATACATGGGTTCAGTCAGCTTGAGCAGAAGTCCGCTCTCTGTGGCCGCGCCCTTGGTTACAAAAATCAGTGTGCGCTCATCAGGGGCCTCGATTTTCGTGACGGCTTCAAACAGGGCTTTGAGATCGTTTCCATAGAGACGTTTAGCTCGCTCCAATGCCGTCTTATATTCCACAGCCTTGACTTGTGAGCCATCTGACCAGCGTAGATTTTTACGAAGCGTGAACGATACACGATCAGGCGGAAGAATCGTCCATGTCTCGGCCAAGCCCGAAACAACCTGACGCTCGTTATTGAACACGACGAGCGGAGTAGAAAGGGCAATAGAGAGTTCGAGATCAGCCATCGACAGGATGTGGGCTGGATCGACCTCTTTGGCAAAATTCATGTAGGTTCTTACGCTTTTCGTATGCACTGATCCCTCCGAGGCGGCAAATGCCAGATGGCTACTTGCTAGCAGACATCCCAATAGAGCTAGGGGCACCAGCGGCAACGATGTTTTCCATTTTCTCATCCAAGACATAGACCGTTCCTTTTTCATCGACCGCGATCACTTTCACGATTGCGGCAAATTGGGGATTCTCATTCAGAAATTTCAAGACTTGCTTGTGAGCTACAACCCGCTGTTCGAGCGGAAGTTCCTCGATCAAGTGCAGGCCCAGCGGTAGCTCCCCAGCAAACGCAAAAAGACCTGATACACTTGCAAGCGTGAATAAGACTCCTTTGATTGCTCTGTTACGCATATATCCCTCCTTTAACCCACAAAATGCGGGTGTTGGTTTCGTTTAGACACATCATCAGTTCGGCCCCAGAAAATTTCTCGATACTTGGGGCTTTTCACTCTTGCCACGATTCGGTCACCGACTTGAAAAGTCTGTGCGTCAAACGCGGTAAGATTCAATTCATTAAATAATGTCTGGTGCTTCTGCCACTTACGGCGCACTTCAATCTCTGTCGCAGTCAGAATCTTCACCACTTCTGGCATCGTCTCTTTGTAGGCATACGCCAGCGAATGAGCCGCAGGGCTTGCGCTCACACCTTGGTCGCCAGAATGGAGAGCGGCAACTTCGGCGATAGAATCAAACTGGATTGCAGAGTGGGCGGCACGGAAGCATTCATTTGCGGCGGAGATGATTGCATCCTGTAGTTCAAACGCTGAAGCATGGCCTGCGACGAAATTTCCGCTGTCATTAAAGAGGAGCGCAGATACACACGCGCCGTTATCGGTACTACTGAGAAGAATACGAAGATCAGAAAATTCGAGGCTGGTTTGCCGCTCGCTCTTCCATATAAGGAGGGACTTCGGCCAAAGTGATTCAGGCACCACATAAAAAGGACCGCCGTCTTCCCAAGCCGTTAGAGCAACATCGCGTTCGATCAGCTCAAACACCGCCGCACGAACTGCAAGCTCGGCGGTACGATGGGCCGCCCAACCACTACTTGTCTCTGATTTATTGGTGTCAGCGCAGACTGTGAAAAGAACCAGTCGCTCGAACGCCTCGGAGATCGCCTTTTCACGGGCAAGATCACACGAGCCTTCACCGTAGCCTGTGGCTTTGAATCCGTTGGTCTCTGCTGTTATGGAAAGGGCCACAAATCCAGGGAGCGCATAGCCCTCTGGCCGTTTGATTTCGTTTTCGCTTGTGATTTTTGGACCGAAGAATAGCGGTGAGGTTTCAAAAGCCCTTCGTAGTCTTTGGTTGTCTTGAGCTAGATCTCTCACCATGCTTGGCCCCCTATACACTCGAAGAGAGCAAAGCCGATGCCACAACTAGAAGTTACTCTTTAACTGTCGTACCCCGCAAAAAACGCATTACCAGCATCCATCGGCCCTCTTAACGATGTGGATATACAACAAATATATAAATAATTCTTCAATTTATTTGTAAGCGCCCCATTGACTCTTTTGGTCAGGCCGGATTTACGGAGTTAGGATGATCTCGGCGAGGCGTTCGTAATCC
>CAKQVW010000270.1 GCA_934277865.1 uncultured Pseudobdellovibrionaceae bacterium
AGCAACACCTGCTTGCGGGCTTCTTGAACCTTGAGGCCGCTAAACTTTCCAGCGTTCTCGTTCAGGGTTCCGTTTTTGTTCAAGATATTGATCATCTCAAGCTTGTGACGAACTCCGACTTGATAGTCGTTGAAGTCGTGCGCCGGAGTGATTTTCACAACGCCCGTTCCAAATTCTTTGTCGACGTAGGTGTCGCCGATGATTTCGATCGTGCGATTGGTGAGCGGCAGCTTTACGCGTTTGCCGATGAGATTCTTATAGCGCTCGTCCTCGGGATGAACCGCAACCGCGGTATCGCCAAGCAAGGTTTCGGGCCGAGTCGTCGCCACGATGAGTTTCGTCGAAGGATCACCTTCAACGGGATAAGCAATGTGGAACAGGGTTCCTTTGGTTTCTTTGTGTTCAACCTCGAGATCCGAAATCGCGGTTTCAAGAGGCCCCGACCAGTTCACAAGGCGTTTTCCGCGGTAAATCATACCGCGTTTGTGAAGATCGACAAAAACCTTGCGAACCGCTTTCGAAACACCCTCATCAAGCGTGAACGTCGCGCGATCCCAATCACATGAGTCACCAAGACGTCGCATCTGTTCGTAGATGCGCCCGCCGTACTGATGTTTCCACTCCCAAACTTTTCCTACAAAGGCCTCACGACCCATCTCTCGGCGGGTTTTGCCTTCTTTCTTCAGCTCGCGCTCGACAACCGATTGCGTCGCAATCCCTGCGTGGTCCGTTCCAGGAAGCCAGAGCGTGTTGAAACCACTCATGCGCTTCCAGCGAATGATCAGATCTTGAATGGTGTGATCAAGTGCGTGGCCCATGTGCAACTGACCAGTCACATTGGGCGGAGGAAGAATGATAGAGAATGGAGGCTTCGTGCTTTTGTCGGATGCTTTGAAGTATCCCGCCTCTTCCCACCATTTGTAGATGCGAGTTTCAACGTCTTGAGCGTTGTAACGATCAGAGAGGCCGGTGTTGGATGCGTGATTGGGCGAATTTGTCGGTGTGGTGCTCATCCTTAAAAGCTTACACTCAAACCCGGGGGAGCCTCAACGCGTGCGTGCGGAAGCCTGATACATTTAGAAGCTGGCTTCCATTGCGCCAAGCACTTTGCTGCGCTCAGTCTTAAGATCGGCCTCCGGAGACTCCCACTCGAGATCTTGCAATGCCTCGGTCGAGGGGTTCGCGAGAGAATAAATGATTTCGGTCTCTGCCGAAGTTGATTGCACCCGGAACACGACGATGCCCAAAAGGCCCATCGCCAAAAACGCAATCGCCAAACCTGCTCGAAAACTTCTCACGTCATCCCTCCACATGCCTCGAGAGAGAAGCAATTTCCGGGACCAAAGGCGGCACCGCGAGAACGAAAGAAACGAAAAAGGAGGGTTTTAAACCCTCCTTTTCTTCGCATTCCATGTAGGAAATTCTCAGTTCACTGGAACCCTTAGTTCGGCTCAAGCAACCAATAGTCGCCCGGGAATACGTACGCGCCCGGATCGGATGCACCATAAGCCTCGATCAGGTCATCAACTCCCCAGAAGCTGTTGCAGGATCCACCCGTATTGATGGCCGCGCAATCGACTCCGGTGACCCCGGTTCGGTTTGGATTCACGGCTGTCGGATCGCCGTCGGCCTTGAAGGCCGTATAATCTTCGATCGTGTTCCACTCGTTCAAGTAAAGTCGCACGCGATGTCGAAGTTCGCCAGCAGGCCCCAAGCAAGAAAACTGGTAGCTGCCATCGCCCAGTGATGCGATCAGGGAACCCGACGAGTAGTCTCCGTTAGGACCCAAATCATTCACTGGTGTAAACATACGCGGAACCGTACGAGTCGCTGGCCATGTGGCAGGATCGGCCGCGTACTGAGCCCATTCATTAAATCCCGAGAGAAACACATTTCCCTTGGTGATGGCGCGACGTTCACGCACATCAAACTCCGACGGAATTTTCTGTGTTCTCGTGTAGCTCGCGCTGCCAAGATTCAGATAGTTCGTCGCCGGCTGACCATTTACGAAGAGAGGCCATCTTTCCGCATATCGATGCGGTCCATCGATGCAAGCGTTTGCATCTCCTCCACCTGAAACAATCCCGGTTGACGTGTTAATCGTCCCTGGGGCGGGGTTGGACAAGATGGTCGTCACCGTCAAGGCCATCTGGCCGGTGCAACAGTTTGGGTAGCCAGTAGTTGCCGAGTAGTCATAGGCACACCTGAAGGTCCCATCCGCCAAGATCAGCCCTTCACCCGTGTCACAATACGCCGGGCGCACATCAAGAGCAGCGGCACCGTCGACTGTGCAGTCCGTGATCACGCCATCGGTAACTTCCAACGTGGCACGCTCCGGCACTCTTCCGGGGGGCATCCAATAGTAACGGTATGGACGCTCTTCAATGTAGCTACAAAAACCTTCTGGAACGTTGATCTCGTATTCGAAACCATGAAACCAGACGTCGTACTCCATCATGTTTAACATGCAGTACATGTCGGTTGGAGTGTCGACATCTGTCTTTGAGATCTCGCACGGCGAGTTCACATCACCAAACTTATGCAAGAAACTGTCGACACCAGCTTTTGCCTTCAAGCGAACACGAAGCCCGGTCGCCGTCGTGGGTGCACCGTTGTCCGTGCCTCCGCCGCCAGAGGCATTTTCGTCGACGAAATAATTCGACTCCGTCTTACACGCCGTCAGCGCCGAAGCGATCACTAATAGTGATGCGATCCAAAGCGTTCGAATCTGTCGCATAGGACACTCTCCCCCAAAACCATATTCTAACGTCTTTTCGGCAGGTTTGGTGAGTTCCTGTGCGATCTAGTCCGAGGACGAGTCCAGCGTCTCAGATTGAAAATCACTTATTTCTCCTATCGAAAGTCCCGATTTTTCGTCACAGTGTTCGACGGTTTCGACAAGAATGATCTTCGTGCTAACTTGGCAGAAGCCATGTTTCGCAATACGTCCGCACTGCAAAAAAAGTCCACCATCCTCAGCTCTTCAAGCGCGCTCGCACGCACGATCTTGCAAGGCTGTTTACTTTCGTCACTTGTTGGAGCTTTTTTTCTCTGCGGCCAAAGTCTGGCGGCCAGCCCGATCGAGACTCCGCCTTGGTCATGGCGCAAGGGCTCGTTTGGCATCTCCAGCACCACCGAATACTTTACGTCGAATGCGAACTTCGGCCCCATGCGCGGCGAGTTCTCACGCCTCACCGGTGACAACAGCCTCACGGACTTCAATTCCTGGATTCGCGGACGTTATGCTTTTTGGCCAAAATTTTCGATGTACAGTGGTTTCGGCGTCAGCCAAGTCCGCGCGGTCGACCATGTGAATGAAAAAACCAATAGCGGGTTAACGGAAGCCTATCTCGGGGGCCACTTCACGGTCTGGCGACAATGGCTCTTGATGGTGGCCGAGATCGAAGCTGGAATGCCTCTGGATGCCGGCGGTCCGCTGGTGGCATTCTCCAAGACACAAACGATGCCGCTGATCGCGGACGGCGCCTACTACGCGCGCGCCATCCTACATATGCGCCGCAATCTCGGACCTGCAAACATCTTTGGTTATGTCGGCACACACATACCAAGCGAAGGTCTCGCCAAGCGTCTTCTTTACGGCGTCTACGGAGAGTTTCCCATCGGCGATTTTTTGATGGCTGGTGGCGGAGTCGATGGACATGAGGTCCTTATCAACGACGAGTTGACAGCGGCCGAACGTAACACGACCAATGTGTCTGCCAATGCTGGAAGCCAACGTTATCGATCGTTTGATCCGGCCATCCTACGTGCCCGCGGCTGGCTTGGGTTTAAGCCCGGCAAAACTGTCGAAATCCGCGCCGGCTATATGCAGACACTCACGGGACTTCGCGACGCGCAGGGCTCGGCCTTCACGCTCAATGTCGTCTTCAGCTCGATCCCCAAGCGCACATTCCGAACACGCTCGGGAGGTGATCGACTATCCGCTCCGGGCAACACGCGCGAATTCCGACTTGAATCCGAGACGGCGGATCCGGAAGTCATTGCTCCTAGTAACGACTTCGAGCCTCAGCGCGGCGACGATCTCAATGAGACCGAGCGGCTGTTCAACCAGTACGGAGCGATGCTGGTGAACCCCCAGAAGCACGCCCAGGTGAAGGCCGAAGCGGGCCGCGCCTTCATCGACTGGCTGGTGTCCGCGAAGGGACAGCAGGCGATCGCCGACTACAAGCTCAACGGCGAACAGTTGTTCTTCCCGAACGCGGGGAAGTGAGCGGCGGGCCGGATGCCGCCCGGTTGCGCGGCATGCTAGAATTCCGCGCTTCGCGCCCGTAGCTCAGCTGGATAGAGT
>CAKQVW010000271.1 GCA_934277865.1 uncultured Pseudobdellovibrionaceae bacterium
CTAAAGATGTCTCTTGGAATGGTGGCCGCCATCGGCCTTGCCGCCCACTTTTTGATTGTCACGTATCATTCGATAGGGATTAGCCACGAGGTTGTGAAGGTGCTCTCCGACATCGCTTGGCTTCAGCTGCTGCTGGGCTGCGGGACGGCGCTCGGTGCCGTGATCTGGCGAGTGTGGCGAGAGAAGAAGGTCGACCTGCTGCTGCTCGCCTCGAGTTTGGTGTTACTTGTGATGGTGGTGTTTTTTGCGTTTAGCTGGACACTTGAAACCGAAGTTCCACGTTAGCGTTGGCACTCGGGATTGGTGACAATTGCGTCCCCGTATCGCATCATGTTTTCTTTGGGCAGAATTTTTAGAATATGCTCCAAGCCTTCCTGGCCATAAGCGCGGCCCTCTTCGATTGGCAAGACTTCGACATCCATCAAATTGCCGGTGCGGTTACGCATGAATGCGGGAACAAAACGAACGCCGTTGATGAAAGTTTGGCCAGTTCGGTCTTTGCTTAAGCCTACAAACAGCATCACGGTTGCCTTGTTTTTCATCGCAGGTTGGAAGCTGATGAAGTTCGCAAGTGAGTAGATCACAAATGTTTCCCGACCGTCGGGTGTGATGTGCTTTTCCATTGGCTGGAGGGTGTGGGGATGTGCTCCCAAAATCATCGCCGCGCCAGCATCAAGGAACATCTTCGCCGCTTTGATCTGATAGGCCGCGGGTGCATCGTGATTCTCGTGTCCCCAATGTGGTGTGACGATGACGGCGTCATGTTCACCGGCCAGCCTTTTGATCAAACTTAAAGTCTGTTTGCTGTTGCAGCTTAACACCTGACCTTCGCGATCGCCCTTTTTTAGGAAGTCCGAATTTAAGATGAAAGTGCAAGCCAGCCATGCCGTCTTGAATCCATTTTTTTCCACCACAGCATGCCAGTCTCGCTTTTCACCAGAGCGTCGAGTTCCGGTAAAGGGGAGGCCCGATCGTTCGAGTTCGTCGATCGTTTTTGTGACGCCGATGGCGCCACGATCGAGGGCATGGTTATTTGCTGTCGAGACCACGTCGAATCCGGTCGCCTTGATGTCCTCGACGAGCTTCGGATGAACATTGAACCACTGGTACGACGTGTAGACCTCGTTGTCCCAGACGAAACCGGGATCTGCGGCTTCTCTTTGATCGCGAGTGATGCCACGAGCAGTGGGTGTTTCGAGATTTCCATACATGATGTCGGCGCCATGAGTGTAGCGATGAAACATTCGCCATTGGTTGGCAAAAGTCTTCTGGCGCGCTGCCTTTTTTTGAAGTGGGTCGTGCATGAGGAAGTCACCGACTGCCCCGATCGTGATGTGTGAAGTGCCGGCGCAGGCATTTGTGAACTTAATTGGCGCAAGATTCGTTTCGGCATTCGCACTGGCGGCGAAAAACGACAGAGCGAGCGCAGGTAGCAGGCCTGACAGCCCGGTCGGCAGCCGACGTAAATGAGGTTTTCTGGTATGAGAATTCGATTTTTCAACGATCATGGCGACTTCCGAAGGCAGTCGTTAAAGAGTCCTTCTGTTTGGTCGCGTCCAGCGAGGTAGGAAGCAGGAATCAAGGATTGAATTTGGCCAAATGCCTTTTCCACGGAGCGTTTGAGCGTGGAATTGGCTGGGTACAGCTCGGGGAAAGCAGGAACAAGCGTCCTGCCTTGACGGCGATTTTCATGCGAGGTCGTCATGTAGGTTGGCAAAAATTTAAGACTTTGAATCTCGATATCGCCGCCGATTTTCGCTAGGCGAAGCGCGACCAAGACCGAAACTCGTTGTGGAAATCGCTCTTCGTGTTTTTGCACGTCACGAAGGTCGTAGGGGTGTTGGTTGGTGATGAAATTGCCGATCGAAAATGCGGTGACGGTCATTCGGCGTGGCTCGCTTGCGTTTTGAATCTCCACAGGCTGGAGCACGTGAGGGTGATGGCCCAAGATGACGCGGGCACCAGCGTCGAGTACGGCCTGAGCGAGCTGTTTTTGCGAAACATGTGCGGATTTGCTGTACTCGGTTCCCCAATGCGGCGTGAAGATAACAAGATCCGACTGCTGTCTCGCATGGCGAACTTCGTCAATCAGACGTTGGTTCGGTGCGCCCTTGTCGAAGCATCCAAGAATCTGTTGGCTCGGTCCAGATCGGTTCGAGCCGTACGTGCAGCCGACAAACGCCACGCGCACGCCGTTTTCTTCGACGACGACGTGGGCGGGTGTTTTTTGTTTTGAATGAAAGGTGCCGTAATTCGGAATATCAAGTTCGTTCAGCAGTTCAATCGTGCGGTCGACGCCAAGACTGCCGCGGTCGAAGCTGTGATTGTTTGCGGTGGAGAGCACAAGCCGAGTGCCTGGATTTCCCCACGACCGCATGGCGTTTACACCCTCTGGATGAAAATTGAAGGTGTAGCTCTTGCCTTCCGTCCCAAGTGAATAGGTGCCCTCGTCTGGAACATAATCTTTCGAGGCGCGCGGGTTGTCTCGGCCATCTGGACCAACCGATCGGGCCGCTGGGCCTTCGAGGTTGGCGTAGATCACGTCGGCTTGTTTAAAAAAGGGCTGCATGCCGTGCCAGAGACTGTCGAAGCCCTTTTTCTCAGTCATGGCTTGGACCAAAAGCGCTCCGTGATAGATCACGTCGCCTCCGCCGAGCAGGCGAATGGTCGGCGAGTTTTGTGTCACGCAAGAGTTGTTCTGCGCCAGGGCTGAAACTGGAGAAGTCGTCATTGCCGCTACGAGCAGCGCCCACGCTGTGCTGCGCTTTGTGTTTTTGGTCACGCGTGACGTCGGCCTCATCGAGTCCTCCGAAGTTCCGGAACTTTGGACTCATCGACCTTTTCTAAAAGTTTGCGGTCGATACGATTTGCGCGAGGGTGTTTGTTGACCATGATCGCAAGTGTTCCGACTTTCACCCGATCAAAGAGATCGACAACGTCGAGGTTGCTCAGTCGGATGCAGCCGGCCGACTCGTCAAACCCGATCAGTCCTTCTTCGGCCGTGCCGTGAAACAGGATACTTCGTTTATCCGAATTGTTATTGAGTTCGCCCTCAAGGCCTCGCAGGCGAAGAATTCGTGTCATGACAAAGTCCGACTCCCACGCCTGGTAGCCGGTTGTCGGAGTCAAAACGGTTTCTTGGTAGCCGTATTTGGATGCATCAAAGGTTTGTCCAATCCGGAACCCTTCTCCTTGTTTGCGATAGATGACGTGCACACCGGCAGGAGTGCCTCCTGATTTAATGCGATTGCTGACGCCGCCTCGGCCACCCGACGAACGATAGGATTTCACAATTCGTATTTGGCTGCGTGTGCCGGTTTCTAGGGTCACGACATGTACATAGTTGGCGTTGTAGTCGTAAATGACAGCGGCATCGCCGTCCCGTACTTTGAATTCGCGCTGCAAACGGAGAGCTCCGTTCACCACATAGTCTTCAAACGGTACGGCTTCGCATCCCGCGCAATTGAACACCAGCGCGTCGGAGGTTTCTTTCAGCAAGAGAGCCGCAAAGGTTTGCGGAACTCCACAAAAAAAGACGATCATCGCAGCCAAAGCCGTCTTCATTTTAACCTCGCTTCAGCAGACACCAATGGTGGCGTCATGCTTCCGTCGGCTGCAATGTTGGGAAAATGGTCGAAGTCCATTTCTGAAAGTCTTTGGATTTCTGAAATTGCACGTGCTTTTGGGTCAAGTTCCAGACGAATTTGACCGCGGCGACCAGAAGGCGTTTTTTCGTAGAACTGATAGGTCGGGATGATGCGACCGTCGACGAAGTTGCCGTTTTCGCTTAAGCCAACTTCGACGATCGCGCCTAGTTGCATCGGATGGTCGAAGGCAAACAACGTATAAGTCGCAAAGTTTCCAAGCGAGTGAATGATGAGTTTTTTCTTATAGACTTCCATTCCACGCAAGACGTGGGGGCCGTGGCCGATGACGAGATCGGCTCCAGCGTCGACGACCATTCGCGAAAATTCGCGCATGTTGCCACGATTCTCGCCTTTGTGTGACTCGTGTGTGTGAGGCACACGTGTGTACTGGGGGCCTTCGGCTCCGGCATGTACGGAGACCACGACCAGATCATGTGTGCGACGAGCAGACGCGACGAGCTTGCGAACGGTTGCCGAGTTGTTTAGCGAGATCACGCGCCCCCAGGCATTGCTATAGTGAATGCCGACAAATCCGATCTTTTTGCCTTTTGCTTCGACGGTGCTGATCACTTCGAGGTCGTTGGCTTTTTGCGAAGATTTGAGGCCAACGGCGGTCATCCCTTCGTTTTCGATAGCGGTTTTGGTATCGGTTGCG
>CAKQVW010000272.1 GCA_934277865.1 uncultured Pseudobdellovibrionaceae bacterium
TGGACTCTCCAACAGGATCTGAGTTTCGCTATCCGAGAAACGCTGGGGACGTACAGGATGGCGAATGTGGCTCATCACCTTTTCCAATCCCATGGGGTACTTTGCGCTCACAGCGTACTCCGACATGATCTTTTTATTGCTCACGCTTTGTATCTTACTTTTCACCCTGCACAGTTCCCCACGCGCACATCTGTGGCAGCTCGAAAACTTTCTCGGGCGGATTTCAGCCTTCAGCAAGACCGCGATTTTAACTCTCCTGCTAGCTCTAGCACCTTGGTTTCGCCTCACCGGAGCCGCATTTGCTTCGCTAGCGCTGCTTAGACGCAAAGAAGTTTTGGGCACATTCGTGGGCGTTTTTGGGTTTCTTCTCTATTATTGGATCCGAACGGACGATCCGTTTTTCTTTTTGAAAGCTCAGCGAGTTTTCCAGATGCCGGAAGGACATTTTGGCAACGGACTCCTCTATGCCGTATCGGTTTTCTTAGAGGGATTTCGACTTGACGGTGACTCAAGGATTCTCGCCCGCGATTTCGGTTTTTTCCTGTACTGGGTCGACTTTGGTGTTTTGCCACTCTTTGTCTTGCTGCTGAGTTTTGTGCTCACCGCGTGGCTTGCAAAACGACGTGAGTGGGAACTGGTCTTGATCCTGCTAGCGATTACACTGATCTCTCACAATCAGGCGATGTGGCGCTCGACCGTGCGTTACGCGATGCTGATTTACCCTCTGGCGACTTGGATGTGGTTAGCGAAAGACAGCTCTCTGCAAAAGCTCTCAACAACCACAACCAGCCTGCGACGTGCACCGGAGATTCTTACCGGGCTAGCTCTCGGATTCGGGTTCGCGATTCAGATTTTTTTCGCGCGGGTTTTTCAATCTGGAGGATGGGCTTTTTAACCGACCTTAACCCACGCAGTTGACCACGCAACTGCGGAGCATGCCTTGTCAGCCAGCTCCGAATATACGGAAGCTCCGTTTCATGATCAAAATCATGCCCCTTACGAAACTCTTTGTACGTCAGGGGAATATGGCCACTCGAGAGCTCGCGAATGTCTTGGCGAATCTCTCGGGGCCGGATTATGCGGTCGTACGTTCCGTGCGTGAAAAGCCATGGCGTCTTCCAAGCGCCCGTTTCCTTTTTCGCCTCCGGAAGTTTCCATCCGTCAAAGAAACCGACGTAACTGGAAACCGCAACCAGAGCTTTAAATCGGTCAGGAGAATGCATGACCAGGTCCGCAGCCACTCGACCACCTTGAGAGTGCCCGAGCAACACGATGTTTTCTGTTCGAAAACCAGCGGCCTTCAATTCCTCAAGCAGCTCAAACAGCTGATCACGAAGTGTCGCCAGCGAGCGCTCGTGACGAGGTTCATCGTGCATCCACTTGTAGCCGTCGGCAAATCGCATCGGACCGTTTAACAAAAGGAAGTCATACGACGGGATTCCAATTTCGCGCGAGATCTCGCGAAACGCCTCGTAACTGTCGCCCTTGCCATGAAAGACGATGCAAAGAACTCGACGAGAGATGGGTTCTCGCGATTGTCCCTTGAGGAATAGAGCATCAAAAAGCCGAGTCGAGAAGAGTTCCACGTTGGCTGGATTATATCCTATCTTCCCTTGCCAAATCATGTGGTTGGGGGATGTTTCTCATCTCAAGCATAAATAATTCATCGCCGTCTAAGAGGTCGACAGCCAGCTCTCGCTTTGACCTTCCCCCATCGCCCTACGTACCCTTTTGAAATCCCCAATCAATTGGATGCGATAGGAGAACCGTCATGAAAAACAGTGTTCACACACATCAACCCCTCGCCTTGCTTCTGAGCCTCGGGCTTATAGGGACAGCCACAACCGGCTGCAGCTCCGCCGGCAAAAATACAGCCGTTGGAGCCGGCGTTGGCGCAGCTGCTGGTGCCGCCATTGGCGCTATTGTTGGCCACCAATCTGGCAACCGCGGCAAAGGCGCCCTGATCGGCGCAGCACTTGGTGGCGGCCTAGGAGGCTTGGTTGGAAACCGCCTCGACAAACAACAAAAAGAGCTCGAGCAGATCGCCGAAACAAAACGCACAGAGCAAGGCCTCGTGTCGAAACTCAAAAGCGACATCCTGTTTGATTCTGGCAAATCGGCACTCAAGCCCGCCGCCACTGAGAACTTAAGCAAAATGGCCGAAATCATGAAGAAGTATCCGGAGAACATTCTCACCGTGAAGGGCTACACCGACTCCACCGGCTCGGCGACTCGCAACCGCCAGCTCTCGGAAGAGCGCGCGGCCGCTGTGAAGAATCGCCTCGTCGCAGGTGGTATTCCAGCAAATACCATCACCGTCGTCGGCATGGGCCCAGACAGTCCAATTGCAGAGAACTCGACAAACGAAGGTCGGGCACAAAACCGTCGCGTCGAAATTGAGATCGCCGTCGACGAATCCAAAGTTCCAAAACAGTGATGTTTTTGCCCTGATTCCGTAGTAACCTTCCCGTACACGCACCGGACCGCATTGCCGGTGCGGAAAGGTACAAAATGAGCTTAGGCCCTCTTGAACTCGCCATGCTCGCCGCAATCGCGCTGTTGTTTTTTGGTCCCGCTAAACTGCCTCAGCTGGGCAAGTCTCTTGGCGACGCCATCCGTGGATTCAAGTCCGCAATGAACGATGTCCAATCTCCTGAACCTCCAAAACGGCAAGCACCTGCAACTTCGGAAGCGGATTCCCCGCAAAACGCCGATCTTCACGATCTCGCAAATCACTCCGACAAAGAAAAAGACAAAACTCCGCATTCATGAGACCAGCTCAGGGAGCGCTCCAGTGAGCAGCAAAATCCAACTCTTCGTCACAGGCGGCACGTTTGACAAAGAGTATGACGAAATCAATGGCCGACTCTTTTTTAAAGACACACACATTCAAGAGATGCTCAAGCTCGGCCGTTCGGCATTGGACGTCGAGATTCGAACTCTGATGATGATCGACAGTCTTGATATGAAAGACGAGGATCGCGAACTCATCGTACGGTTTTGTCAAAAATCCGCCAATGACCGTATCGTCATCACCCACGGTACCGACACCATGGAAGTCACGGCGAAAAAACTCGGAGAAACGGCCATTCCAGGAAAAACCATCGTGCTCACCGGAGCCATGATCCCCTACAAATTTGGCAGCTCGGACGGGCTCTTCAACTTGGGCTCGGCACTCGCCTTTGCACAAACTCTGCCCGAAGGAGTGTTTGTGGCGATGAATGGGCGCTACTTTCATTGGTCGAATGTCAGAAAAAATCGGCAAACTGGCGAGTTCGTCACCCATGAAAAGTAGGTCGACATCCAAATCCTCTTCCCAAAAATCCGAACTCTGGGTCGTCAAAGCCGGAAGCCAAATGGTGATCGACGGCGGTCCAATGCTCATCCGCAGCTGGATGAACCAAGTTTCCGAACTTGCCCGAGAAAAAAACATCCAAGTGATCTGGGTCACCTCGGGAGCCATCGCTTCAGCGAGGAAACGAACTGGCAAAGTGCCCAAGCTGCTTCGCGAAAAACAAGCCCTCTCTGCAATTGGCCAGCCTCATCTCATCAATCACTACCTGGTGGCGCTACACGAAAACACCGCCAATGGTGCACAGATTCTTCTCACGGCAGAAGATCTTCGCAGTCGAACGCGTCGCTCGTACCTCCAACAAACCTTAAAAACTTTGCTCGAGTGGAAGTACCTCCCGATCCTCAATGAAAACGACGCTGTCGCGACAGAAGAAATTCAATTTGGCGACAATGACCGATTGGCTTCACTTGTCGCTGTCCATATGAAAGCCACCCGCCTTGTTCTTCTTACGGACGTCGACGGCCTCTACGACCGCGACCCCAAAACGACTTCTGGCGCCCAAGCCCGGCTGATCCCCGAACTCAAAGGTGTACCAGCGAGTCTTGTTCGCAAACTGAAGAGCTCTGGATCTTCCAATTCCTTGAGCTTTGGACGAGGCGGCATGCTCTCAAAAATTCTTGCGGCCAAAACCGTCACAGGAAGTGGAATCCACTGTCACCTCGTGAAAGGCGATCTACCCCAGGCACTCACCAGGATCGCCGACACGGCCGTCGCTTCACCAGGAACACACATCAAGCCAGCTAGGAGAAAAAAGTGAACCCACTTCCGCACGAGTTGAAACTGACAGGTCTCAAACGCTCGCGCCGAAAGTTGGCGACACTTTCATCGGAAGTAAAAAATGACATCTTGTCCGAAGTTGCAAAGCGCCTTGGCGAACGCAAGTTCGACTTACTTCATGCAAATCGCGAAGACCTTGAAAGATTCGACCAATCGCAATCAAG
>CAKQVW010000273.1 GCA_934277865.1 uncultured Pseudobdellovibrionaceae bacterium
ACATTGTGCGTGGGGGTGATAAACTCGTCCGCGCTATGGGAGCTCAAACACCATCCATTCAACCAGCAGTCTTCATCGGGCACGGCAATCCGATGAATGCGCTTGCGGACAACTCGTACACCGCAACACTTCGTGAGTGGGGCGAAAAACTTCGCGTCAAAAAACCACGGGCTGTCGTGGCGTTTTCCGCGCATTGGGAGACCGAGGACTTTCAGGTTCTGGCCGCCGCTGAGCCGCGCACGATTCATGACTTTTATGGGTTTCCTCGAGTGCTGTTCGAAGTGCGTTATCCCGCAAAAGGGGATCCCCAATTGGCCTCTCGAGTTGCCGATCTTCTGCAATACGAACCCGCATCTTTGACTCAGCAGTGGGGATTTGATCACGGTGTGTGGTCGGTGATGAAACATCTTTGGCCCAACGCGGACATCCCGATTGTCCCGGTGTCGCTCTCTCGTCGTCTGGATCCGGAGAGTCACATTCGTGCCGGTCGTCTGCTGCGTGAACTTCGTCACGATGGTGTGTTGCTTCTTGGAAGCGGAAACATTGTTCACAATCTCCGCGAGATGAGCCGCGATGCCGATGCCTCTCCGGCCAACTGGAATGTCGAATTTGACAAGCGGGTGGCAGCCGCGCTTGAAGCCCGAGACGAAAAATTTTTGGCGGGCGCAAGTCGATCAAGTGACTTTGCCGCGCGCAAGTCGCTTCCGACTCGCGAGCATTTTATGCCACTTCTTCCGATCTATGGCGCCAGCTTCGGCCCTAGCGAGGCGCCGCAGTTTTTTGCGACGGAATATCATCACGGAACCCTCTCGATGCGCTCGGTGGCCTACGGTGTGTGAGCCGTGGTGAAGGGGCCGATCTTTGTCGTTGCCGCCGTCATTCGGAACTCGCGCGGGCAGGTGCTCTTGGCGAGAAGGCCGGCTTCGCATCCGATTGCGGGCGGCTTGCTTGAATTTCCCGGAGGCAAAGTCGAGCCAGGAGAAAGCCCCGAAGCTGCACTTGTTCGTGAAATCCAAGAAGAGCTAGGTGTCACTATCAAAATCGCGCACGCTCGCGGTCGCAATGGGCTTTTGGGTTTGGCGTCGCACGTGTACCCGGCGCCTGCCGCGGGCGGCGGTCGCATTTCGGTCGCTGGTGCCGAGTCGGCAGCGAGTGTGCACATTGTGCTGGCGGCGTACCATGCGGACCTTGCGGCGGTAGACGAGACTAAGATCCGACTGAGCGATGTCGCCGAAGTGAAATGGATTTTTCCTCACGAAATTCCTGCGGCCTCGGAGTTCGCGCCTGCCGACGTTCCGTTCTTGCCTCATCTGTTTGAGTGATTCTGTTTGAGTGATTCTGCGGGCGCTTGATTTTAGCGTGAGCTAGTCCGGCTCGGCTCTCAGGTGTTTTTCGATTTCAATCCAGCTGCGTGCTTCGCGTCGATTGGCGCCTTCGCCCTCGAGTTGGTTGATCCGGACGTAATCGCGAAGATGAAGAACGGCTCGCCAGCTTTCAACGATGCGGGTGAAGGGCCGGTAGTCCCAAAACTTCAGCGTCGCCACTTTCCCACTTTGCTTGTCGCCGGCCTTCGGGCGTTGATTGGACGTCTTGAGCTGTGACGGGTTCCAGCGCGTGCGGCCCGTGACAGTTTGTGCGATCGCGCCAGTGATCGCGCGGATAAATCTGGCGTAGGCGTAGCGATTTCCTAGCTTCATATGGAGATGCAAGTGGTTTCCGACATTAGCCATCGACATGACTCGGACGCCATTCTTGCGCGCGAAGCGAAGGATGACCGCCGTCACGCGCTTGCGATTACGTGGATGACGAAACGACCACTCGCCCTTGGCCTTTGTCGACCGCAGTACAAGATGCATGGTTCGTTTGGTGGCAAGTGGCCTCGCTTTGGACCGACCTTCGCGCGTGTTGCGAAGTTCGCCGCCATAAGCACTCATTTGCCGCTTTAACAGGGCAAGCTGCGGTGAGCGCGAGCGACCCGAACCACCAGTTTGTGAGCGTTGGGGGGACGAGCGACTCGGGCAGGCGCGGCCAGTTCGTGCGTGTTGGGCGTGCGAGCGATCCAGGCAGGCGCGACCAGTTCGTGGGTGATTGGTGGAGGTGCGGTCTGGCCAGGCGTGGTCGCTCGAGCGTTTGGCGGCAGAAAGTTGAGAGTCAATCAGCTGCGGTCGCAGATTTGCCGATTTCGAAGATGTGTCTTTTTTGGAAGTTACACGCATCCCGCCTTTTTATGTGACCGATGGTATAACTTCAATGAAAAAGTGAAGACGGCACCTCGCTTTTTCGTACCAGAACGCGCGCCGGACAGGGGACATGGCCCAGAGGAGGAGCCGAGCTTGGCGGGGAAGTACGGTGAGGTGAGGTGAGGTGAGGTGAGGTGAGGTGAGGTGAGGTGAGGTATTTGGTAAATAGGAGTGTTCAGTGGCGGGCGTGGAAGCGGCGGTGGAGATCTTTGTCGCCGTAGGGATCGGACGGGTCGCGCAGGTGTTGGTCGGAATAGCCTGAAGTTACATCGGTGATCGTGATCGTGCCACTTGAGTCCGCGGTGGGTGTGAGCGCGGCGTGAAAGCGCCACGTGCGAAAGGCCGCAATGAAGTGGATTGGCGAGAGTGTGGCACCGCCCGGATGCATCGCCGGTGACTTGTCCGAAGGTTGATTGGGCGCAGGGAGGATTTCGATGCGCTTTCTTGAGAGGTCAAAGGGTTGGTAGCGGAGCTGTTCGAAAAGAAAATCGCGGAGGCGGCTCTCGCCTTCTTGCGATAACCAATCCAGCTTTTCTCGTGCCACTTCGGACTCAACAAGCGGGTGCGGGGCGGGAAGTGCCGAGATCCAGCCGGCCTCGGCGTCAGGAAAGGCATCAGCCTCTGGCACGTAGGGTTTGATGTCGTAAATCGGTGTCCCTTGCAAGAGGTCATGGTGCGAGATGCGTAAGGTGCGCCCTTTGATGCCGAGTAAGCGCACACAACTGAGCCCCAATCCATTTGGGCGATGTGGGGCACGTGTTGCGAAAACGCCCTTTAAAGATCCGTCGCCGCGTGGTGGTCGCACTTGCGGAAGCCAGGACTGAGAGTGGTGAAATCCAAATAGCAGCCAGATGTGGCTAAAGCCTTCGAGCTCTTTCAAGGCTTGTTCAAAGTTGGCGGGTTGCCCATCAAACTTTGCTTCGAGAACAACTTCCGCCTCTGTGTCAGCCCGCGCACTCTCGCCAGGTGTTGAAGGGGTGCGCGCGTAGCTACCTTGGCGTGGTGTCGATTGTGGCGAAACATAGCCGCCTTTGATGTAACCGACGGGCGAGATCGTCTTCATCGAAGCCGATGCCGCGGAAGCCAATGCCGCGGCAGCAAATGCCTGGGACGCGAGCAGGGTTGGCGTGGCAGAGCGCCGCCACGTGGCGCTGGCGATTCCGAATGCGATGCCGACGTTGAGCGAATTTTTTAAACCACTGGTCGGCACCTTCACGACATGGTCACACGCGGAGAGCGTCTCCGAGTCCAGACCAAAGCGTTCGTTGCCAAGCACCAAGGCCGCTTTCTCGGGCCACTGAAACTGATCAAGAGGTGTGGCGTCGGGAGTGACCTCCAGCGCGACGACCTGATAGCCCAGCGACTTCGCCTCTGTGATGGCGTCTTTCGTGTGTGCGACGGATTTCCACGGCACAAGGTTTTCTGTCCCCATCGCCGTTTTCACAGGAGGAGCGGTGTAACCGGTGAGCCAAATCTGGTTGGCGAGAAAACATTCGCCCGTGCGAAAAATCGCTCCGACATTGAAAGCGGAGCGCAGGTTTTCGCAGATCACGATGCGGGGTTGAGAGTTTTTAATTGCCAGCGCGTCTGGAGAGAGTTCGGTGCGGTCGCCTTCCAGGTACAGAAACTCCTCGTCACGTGCGGCACGGCCAAGTAGGCGTTCAAGCGGCACCAACAGAACGGCCAGGTGTTTTTCACCAAGTGACGCGTCCACTTTGGGTGCGTATTCGGCCTGTTTTTTTACGAGAGCCGAATCACCCGTTTCTAGTGCGACAAGGTGTTGACGGAATTCCGCCTCCAACTCGGCAATATCGAAACTGAGATTTGCCGAGAGGGAGTCCTCCGAGGCGAGGCGCTTGGATGAGAGACGCTTGGATGAGAGGCCTTGCGAGGCGAGGGCGCGTTCGAGACTGCGCCCGGCTTCAAGAGCGGCACTGAGAAGTTTGCGGTCGTGCGGACTGAGGCCGCCGGATGAATTTCCAAAGCCACCTGTGCGGCCCGGCGTATTCGATGAACCGCTCATCACTTCACGCGGTCGCCAGGCTTTGCAC
>CAKQVW010000274.1 GCA_934277865.1 uncultured Pseudobdellovibrionaceae bacterium
CCTGAGCCCCATCATCAAAGCCTCGCGCCGCGCCGTGGCGTCATCCACCGCCGCCACCTCCAGCGCCCCATGCCCCGTTTCAGCCACCTGCCGCGCCCATGCTTCCGGCACCTTCCGCCCCACGCTGGCATAGCGCACGCCATCCGGCCCCATATAGCGCCCATGCGCCCCGGCCCCGATGCCGATAAAATCGTCATACCGCCAGTAAGCCAGATTATGCCGCGACTCCTGCCCCGCCGCCGCATGGTTGGATGTCTCATAACCCGGCATCCCGGCCTCGCGCATCATCGCCTGAGTCAGCAAAAACATATCCGCCGCCAGTTCCGTCTCCGCTGTCAAGGCCTCGCCCCGCCCGGCCCGCGCATGAAAAGCGGTATTCTGCTCAATGGTGAGCTGATAAAGCGACATATGCCCCCGCGCATAACCCAGCGCCGCTTTCAATTCCTTTTCCCAATCCTCTTCCGTCTGTCCCGCCCGCGCATAAATCAGATCAAACGAATAGCGCGGAAAATACCGCCGCGCCGCGTCCAGCGCCGCCAAAGCTTGCTCCGCACTATGCTGCCGCCCCAGAAACCGCAGGGCCGCCTCGTCCAGACTCTGCACCCCCAGCGAAACGCGGTTCACCCCCGCCGCCGCCAGCGCCGCGAATTTTCCGGCCTCCACCGAAGTCGGGTTGGCCTCCAGCGTAATCTCGATCGCCTCTTCTGTCTCCCAATGCCCGCGCACCGCGCCGATCAGCGCCGCCACCGTCTCCGGCTCCATCAGCGAAGGCGTCCCCCCGCCAAAAAAAACCGACCGCACCCGCCGCCCCGGCAGCAGCCGCGCATGATAATCCAGCTCGCGCAGCAAAGCCCCGCGCCAGACCGCATGCTCGATGCGCTCGCGCACATGCGAGTTGAAATCGCAGTAAGGGCATTTGCTCAGGCAGAAAGGCCAGTGAATATAAACGGCCAGCGAGGGCTGTGCGTCAGCCACGCTGCAAAATATCCTGCTGCAGCGCCGTCAGCTCCCCAATCCCCGCCTGCGCCAGCATCAGCAAGTGCTGGAACTGTTCCGGTGAAAACGGCTTCTGCTCGGCGGTGCCCTGAATTTCGACAATCCCGCCCGTTCCGGTCAGCACGAAATTCGCATCCACCTCGGCGTCGGAATCCTCGGCATAATCCAGATCAAGCACCGGCATGCCCTTATAAAGGCCGCAGGAAACCGCCGCCACGCTGTCCACCAGCGGCCAGGTCTTCAGCCGCCCCTGCGCCATCAGCTTTTTGCAGGCCAGCGCCAGCGCCACATACGCGCCGGTGATCGAAGCCGTGCGCGTTCCGCCATCGGCCTGCAGAACGTCGCAATAGACGGTGATCGACTTTTCGCCAAGCGCTTTGAGGTCACACGCTGCGCGCAGCGAGCGAGCGATCAGCCGCGAGATTTCTTGGCTGCGCCCCGAGTTGGTGGCCTTTTCGCGCGAGATGCGAGTGTGAGTGGAGCGAGGGAGCATGCTGTACTCCGCGGTCACCCAACCCTTGCCACCACCTTGAAGCCACTTGGGAACCGAAGTTTCTGCACTGGCGGTGCAGAGCACGCGCGTTTCGCCGAATTCCACCAGGACCGAGCCCTCGGCGTGTTTGGTGAAGCCAGGAGTGAGTTTGATTTTGCGCAATTCGTTGAATTTGCGACCGTCGGCACGTGTGCCCATCGCCGGAGATGTATTCGTCATTCCCCGAACCTTACGAGGGCGGTAAAGCCCGGGTCAAGGCAGCGCTGCTCGGTCCTCAGATTTTTTCCCACCGTTTTTTGCGAGATTCTTGCGGATACCCTCCGAAATCGCGCTGGCCAAGCGCTCTTGGTAAGCAGCTTGATTCAGTTTTTCCCCTTCGCGTTTGTGGCTCAAAAATCCGACCTCCACCAACACGGAAGGCATCGCCACGTGTGAGACGAGGAAAAACGGGGCTTGGCGAATGGCGCGGCTTGAGCTGCGAACAGCGGGTTCTGTAGCTTTCCATTCTTCAAATAGCTCGACCGCGAGTTCGCTGGACGCACGCACGCGCGCGCTTCGGTCGAGGTCCTCGAGAATATTTTTTAAGTCACGACGAACGCGTGGATCATCGAAGGTGATTTCCGGAATGCGTGCGGCCTCGGCTTGGCGAAGCCCTGACGCTTGCGTGCGATCAGCCTCTGTCTGCGTGGGGTCGGGCGTGCCTTCGCTGGCTTTTTCGTGCTTAGAGACGTGGGAAGCCTGATCGTGCTGGCCGTCGGTTGGATTTTCTGGGCCGGCGTTCTCGCGATTGGCCAAAAACAAAGCTTCTTCATCGACGGGCACTTGGTTTTGAAAGTAAAACTCTTTACCTTTGGCGCGTGGATCTTCGGAAGAGTTCAAATGAATACTGACGAAGAGATCGCCTCTAGCTTGATTGGCAATGGCGGCTCGCTTTTCAAGTGATAGCCACTCGTCTTTTGTTCTTGTGTAGAGGACTTTGTGTCCTGCGGATTCGAGATTCTGGCCGACAAGCTTCGTGATTTTTAAGGCGATTTCGCTTTCAAAGACGCCGTCTTGAGAGGCGCCGCGATCGTGTCCGCCATGACCGGCATCCAGGACGACCAGTTTTTTACTTTTAGTCGGGGCGGCGGCCGTCGAAGAGTCGGCAGTCGAGGCCATAAGAATGGAAAGCAGCATGGCAAGTAGGCATCGCTTGGTCATGTCTCGATTATCCCAGCCTACGTCGCCAGCGGGCTATGGGCCTAAGGTCCGAAATTTCTAGGACGGGAAATAAAAAAGCGGCCTGGCTAGGGGGGGTGCCAGACCGCTCAAAGGGGGTGTCTTACCTAAGAGCAACCTCAGGACCAAGCGCACGTTTGGTCGATGGCACACGTAAGTGGTCGAAAGGACTTGGTTCGGTGACGCCCATTTCCGGAATCGACCATGTACAAAGTTTCGCCAGTGCCGCCGCTTGTCGGCCTTCTCGCGAATTGACTCCGTGGGGCTCTGTTTAATAGGCGGGCTCCAGAGGCAGGAGCCTCGACCTCATGGGATGAGCCGCCGATGCGTGCATCAGCGGCTTCATGGTTCACTGGACTATTGATTTCGCTTAGATTTGATCCTCGATGATCATGAGGATGATCGAAGCCCAATAGTTTCTTTTCTGCTTTTCTGTGATCTGCCGAGATTGGTCGCGATACGAACTGATGAGCGATCGCAGCTGCGCATTGAAAGCGGGGCTTAGTATCAAAAGTCCACCTTCGACGTCTTGAATGAAGCTTCGACGGCTCATGTTGACCGATCCGACAAAGCTAAGGCTTTCGTCGACCACCAGGATCTTCGAGTGAAGAATCGAGTTTCCTTGCCACTCGTAAACACCGACCTTGTCGTGGAGCTCATTGATTGCAACCTTGTTTGTCTCTTCGTAGAGCCAAGCTTGGGTGTCTCCGGCCAGGTTGATTCGTGTTTGGATGTCGACACGAACGCCTCTTCGTACAGCTCTGAGAATCGTCGTTTTTACCAGGTTTCTGTTCCAGAGTTTCAAGAGGTGGGCGTACATCGTCTTGGCAACACTCGGAGAGCGGAACAGAAACTCGACATCTTGCCAGTAAGCAAAGATTGAATCGGGATCGATCTGATCAAGCTCTGGGAAGCGTGTCAGATCAGGTTTCGATTGAAACAAGAAGCCATCGTGAACGTTTCGTCCGCCGACGATGACGATGTTATCGTTTGGATTTTCAGACGACAGGGTCACAAGCGCCTTGACGTGCATGTTTCTAAAGAAGTTGGTGATGAGCAGGAACCTCTTAAAGAACTCGTCCTCAAAGTAGCTATATTCTTGGATCCGAATGTTTTTCGACTGAAGTGTTAGTTCTTTGAACAGGCTCTTGGCGTTGTCAGAGTGCATATAGCCCGTGCCGATGATGTTCACCATCGTTCCGCGCTGAGCGTGAAACTTGAGGATTCGCGCGAGAACTTGGCCCGAGAAGTCGTTCTGGTACAGCAAGGTTGAAAGGAAGATCGCTTCCAATTTTGGCGCTTTCGAGAAATCCAATTTCGCGTGGGGATTTTGAGCGTCGATGAAGGACTTTGGAATCTTCTGCCCAAGCAGGATTTCGAGTTTGACCAAGAATGATTCGATGGAATCGGACAATATCGAAACATCGCCGAATGCTTGAGCGCAGCTCATGTTGCGATAGCGATTCGACGACATCGGGCTATCACCTGAGTAACGACATTCTTCGCGGTAAGATGCGCCGTACTTCTTGTAGATTGGAGAGTAGGACTCATCGTTTATGAACTTTACAATGG
>CAKQVW010000275.1 GCA_934277865.1 uncultured Pseudobdellovibrionaceae bacterium
GTGATGGCGCAGGCCATCTCTGTGGCGCCGTAAACGTTTTTCACCTCGATTCCGTCTGCCCAACTTTTTATTTGTATCCACAGGTCACGAGAAAGTGGGGCGGCGGCGCAGTGAATTCGCTTTAGTGATTTGGCCTGAGGCTTATCTGAGAAATCGAAGATAATCTTCCACATCGAAGGAACCGAGCAGAAGGCCGTGATTTCATGGCGGTCCAATATCGGGCCAAGTTTCGTCAGAATTTCAAGATTGAAGGATGGATAAACATACAGATCACATCCCTGAAACAGTGGGCCAATACTGTTGCTCATCAATCCGTAAACAAAATGAGTTGGGATGATACAGAGAGTTCTTCTCCAATCCGCTTCCGGCAGCACATGGTGATAAATTGCGGCCTTTGCGAGAACGGTGCGGAAGGTGTGGACGACGCCTTTGGGTTCACTTGTCGAGCCGGACGTAAAAAGAATGATGGCATCCGAGTCTAAATCAAACTTCACTTTCAGCAGAGCATCCCGAAACTTCGCAAGCGGGCTTTTGCTGGAGGGAATCTGATCGCGATGAAGATGCCGAATGGAAAGTCCTTGAAGTCGGGTCGGATCAGCTTCTCGATGCAGCAGGAGAGAGCAGTCGATGAATCGGCCAATTCTCTCGAGCTCAGGGGGGCTGGTGGCCGGATCCACGGGGACACCGCAGGCCCCGAGCTTCCAGCAGGCAAAGAGATCGATGTAAAACCAGATAGAATTGCCGTGTGAGATCAGAACTTTTGAAGTGGAAGTAATGCCAAGTTCCCACAGCGCATGAGCACGCACTTCGGCCAGATCGTGAATTTCATTGGCCGAAAATGTACGATCGAGGGCCGCGTCGTAAATCGTGCCAATATTTTGCGGAACGATGCTCATTTCACTATATTGACTGATCGAGGCCGATGACGCCAACAGGAAGTAATATGTCCCAACCGTCCAGCCCCTATTCGAGTTATGAATATCTTCTTCGCTCGGCTGAGCTGCATTGGACTGGTCGAACTTGGCTTGTATTAAGCCACGCGGCCGTTTCGGAAGCCTTCACGCATGAAAGCTTGTCGGCACGTCGTGTTGATAAGCTGTTTCCTGCAACAGACCTCACGGCAGAGAGTGATCGGCTTCGAAGTACGCTAAAGGCCTGGACCTTTTTTTCGGACGCGATCGATGTCAAAGCCGAGCGGAAATTCATCTGGAACACGCTAGGGCCGAAGTCTCTAACCGAGATTCCCGAGCTGGTTGCAAGCCTGACGAGGCAGGCCATCTTGGCGGCTCAGGGCAACGGCGGTCACCTTGATGTCCTAGCCGAGCTGACCTTTCCGATACGCGTAGAAACGGCGAAACGTTTTCTTGGACTAGCGACTGTCCCGATCGAGGAGTTTAGAAAGGCGCTTCAGTTTTCCGACAAAGTATTCGAATTTATCACGTCCTCTCAGCCGACGGCCGATCAAATGATTCAAGCGGCAGCGGCGATGGAGCAAATCAAGCAAACTCTCGAGCAGAGTGACCTTGTAAGGAAAGTGGAGCCGGAGCTTTCGGTCTCCAAGATCCTTGATCAGCTTTCATTACTTTTGGTTGTCTCAATTTTTATTGAGAAGGCGATCGCAAACACGATCACAAGCCTTTGTGTTCATGAAAAATGGACGGAGACCTGGTCGGAGAACAGAGATCTAGCAATGGTGATCCAAGAGGCCCTTCGGTTGGAAAGCCCAACTCAGATCACCAGCCGAGTGGCGATTGAGTCCTTTGATTGGCGGGGACATAAAATCAATGCCGGTGAACAGGTTTCACTTGTAGTGGCGTCGGCCAACCGAGATGAATCGGCATTTCAGGCACCAGGTGAATTTTGTTTTGATCGTACCGGTTCTCGGCCTCTCACTTTTGGCCTAGGAGGCAAAATGTGTCCGGGCGAGTGGATGAGTAAAGCGATCGTCGAAAGTGTGCTTGGGGTTTTTTGGGGATTTCAACTTGCGCCGAAGATTCTGCCATCTGGCATCTCGTGGCTTGTGAACCCGGAGTCTCGCAGGCCGACGAGTCTGAAAGTCGACTTGTCGCCGTAGCTTACGGGATTTCTAATGTTTCCACGAGAGTGGTTGCCAAAAGCTTGTTCAGTTTGCCATTTGGGTGCGGGAAGTACCGATTGAAGGCGACAAACTCCTGAAGCCGAGATTTGTCGACAAGCGTGGAAAGGTTGAGAACTTCCAGGCCATTTTTCTGCATGATATTTGTCATCGAAGCGGCCAATTCGGCGTCTGAAAATGGATGGAGAGCCACAACAAATCGTGATTTGGGTTTTGCGATCCGTACTTCATCTCGCATGGCCACCATGAACTCGGCAGTTAATTGGAGTTCCTCTGGAGAAATCGGAAATACTTTGGGATATAGCAAATTGAGAACGTGGAAGTTTTGGAGAAAGCGAAAAAAGTAAAACTTCAAGGGGTCGTACTGCCGCAGTCTGCCGACAGCGACTGGTTTTTCTCCTCGAGCGATCTTGTAGACAGGAAGCGTCTCTCCCCAGCCGTCTAATAGAAGTTCGAATCTTCCAAGCAGCGTCTGAATGTGGCCTCCGGCCTGATGAAGAGCTTGAAAGAAAAATACCGTGACGCCCTCTTCTTGCGGCACCTCATTCTGTAAGACACCGAGCTTGATTAGCGCCAGGGCGTTCTGTGGACCGTATCCGTCTCCGGCGTAATTGTAAGGCATGGTTCTTGTTGTTTCGGTTCCGAGAAATGCTGTCAGTGTGTCTCGATCTTCGAGCCCCATGCCGAAAACCGTGGAACCACCAAGGACGACAAAATGTCGATCCCGCCCAGAAAAATTAGGAATTTCGACAAACCGTCTTCCGTGATTGTCTGTTCGGTAGGTGGCTTGAAAGATGTTGCGCCGTCCGTCCCAGGCGCGAACGTTTGTCGTGATATTCCGATGCAGTCGATATCCGACCTCTTCGCTGTCTCGAAACATGTGGGGAACAGAAATCTGTCGCGAAAGTGAAACCGGGACTAAGACTCGAGTTAAGAGTTCCGCCGCACAAAATAGCAGTACGAAAAGCGTCATGAATGAGATGAGAGGGCGTCTCGGATTCCACACGGTTGCCATTACGTCGATCGTAGCATTGGCCTTCGATTGGGAACCTTACCTTGAGACGTGTTCAAGACAATGGTCGTGGATTCGGATTGATGTTTTGAGGTCCCCGAAACATTAACTAAACTGGACCCGGTGAAGACTGTCGTCAGGTCATTTTCATTTCAAATTCTTTTGGTGATGATACTCGGCCTCGCGATTGAGCTTGGACTACGTAGCGCTGCCATGTTCAAGGCCGCCACCAGACATTCGCACCAAGCCGAGGCCGACGGCAACCATGCAGATATTCTTCTAATTGGTGACTCCATATTGGGAACAATGGATGACGACAAGACCGCGGCCGGTCAGTTTCGTCTTCAGTTGAAAGAAAAGAACCCTCACTTGAGTGTCCAAGAACTCACCGTAGGGGGGATGACGTCAGAAGAAGCCCTACGCCGAACGCGCACGTACCTGCCCACACATAAACCGAGCACGGTGTTTATTATGATTGGTAAAAACGATTGGATGCGCGGAGGAGTTGACCGAGCTTTCAGTCGAGTGGCGCATTCATGGTTTGGTCGCTTTGAAGTATCGAAGGTGCTGATGATTCTGCTCATGGATCTTCAGCGTACATATAGGCAGTGGTATCCCGACAGCGAGGCAAGAGCGCAGCAGGCGGCATTTCGAAATGCTTGGGCAATGTATGCCACACAGGACTACGAGGCGATCGCAGAGTTCGAGACACATTTAAAGGAATACCCCGGATACCTGCGTGGTATTCAGGCGCTCGTCCATCTCTACTATATTCACTGGATGCCGGAAGAGGGAATCAAATATCTTGAAGAACTGAGAACGAACTCCCCAGAGGCGGCATTCATTGATGTCCACATCGGCTACTTGAAGTCCGATCGAATGCGAAAGAAGGGGGAGAAAGTTGTACCCGAGCAATTTGGTTGGGACTCAACAATCAGATCGGTCGAGGATCAGCGGTTCGCTTTTATCGCGAAGCTAAGAATGGCTCACATTCAAGAAGATCCAGAAGCTTTCGCTCGCGAATTTCTAAGCATGGGACCACAACAGTCAGATGTGTTGCTCCCATCAACGCTTTCGAATCTGCGGGAGATGATCGATATGTACCTTGGGAAAAAGGCGCGAGTCGTGATCGTAGACTACCCATCGCACCATATACGTCCTATCAGTC
>CAKQVW010000276.1 GCA_934277865.1 uncultured Pseudobdellovibrionaceae bacterium
ATTCGGACGTGGCCCTTGCCGTTCTCGATCTCACTGAGCCATCCTGCACTTCGTTCGATGTGCTTGGCGGCCTGTTTGAGCGTGAGTTGGTTGGCCTCACGTAATTTTCTTAAAATGACTCCGTAGTTGTTCATAGAACACCTCTCCTTCTTGGGTTTTGTTGGGAAAAATTGAATGTTGGTGAAAGTTCACCAGAAATTTTGATTTTCTGAACTTCGGTGGAAGTTCACTAAGGAGAGGCGGCGGTGGCAGGGAAATGGAAGGGAACCACAAGGACTTCGACGGGCGTAGAAGGCCATTGGGAAAATTCAGAAACTCAACTCTGAATGATTTTAAGTATTTAGAAATGCGGGATTTTTAGGTCTCAACCAACTATTTGAAGAATAAATTGGTCGGGGTGACAGGACTTGAACCTGCGACCTCTTGCTCCCGAAGCAAGCGCGCTACCAGGCTGCGCTACACCCCGAACAAAAGAGAGCCGAAGCGAAAGGGAAATTAACGGATATCAAGTGCGACTGTCATCTGGAATTTTCCGTGGGGGCGTGTGAGTATTGGGTCAATGAATCTCAAAACGGATCCTCTCTCAATCTGGGAACAGCGGTTTGAATCTCACCTGCAGAAAATGGCAGGCGCTAATGCTGAGCAGGCCGATTCGGCCCACGACATCCTACATTTTCGCCGCGTCGTCGCCACGGCCAAACGCCTGGCGAAAGGCGAAAACGGCAATCTAGAAATCGTGATTCCGGCTGCGTGGCTTCATGACTTTATAGTCGTACCCAAAAACGATCCAAGACGAAGTCAGGCCTCTCGGCTTTCTGCACAAGCGGCATTGGAGTTCTTAAAACTGAGCGGTTTTCCAGAAACGTATTTTGACGAAATTGCACACGCAATTGAGGCGCACAGTTTTAGCGCGGGCATTGAGGCGAGGACGCTGGAAGCGAAGATCGTGCAAGATGCCGATCGCCTAGATGGTTTAGGAGCCATTGGGATCGCACGGTGTTTTGCGACGGCGGGGCTCATGGGGCGCGCCTTTTATCGTGAAGACGATCCGTTTTGTAAGGCGCGTGAACCCAACGATCAGGAGTTCACCATCGATCACTTTTATAAAAAACCGCCGAGACCCTTCAGACTCTCTCGGGGCGTGAAGAAGGCCTTCGCCGAGTCGCCGTCATGCAGCAGTATCTGAAGGACCTGGCCTTAGAAGTAAAAGCGTAGGGATATCGATCGAAAAGAGAGCACCATCATTGTCGAAGATGATGGCGGCGGTCTTCAGAACCCCGAACTCGCCGGTGTTCCTTTTGCCTCTCGCAACTCGACGCCTCAGGATACGGCGCTTCGGCGTCGCAGCACAGGTCTTGGGCTTGCCATCGTGCAGGCGATCGCAAGGCTGCACGACTTTACGTTGCGGTTCGAGAACTCAAATGGCCTTCGCGTCTCAATTGAGATGGCAACGGTCTAAAGACGAACTTTATTCGGCGGTTTTAAATCACGGTTTCGTCGTGTCCAAAGATCCGGCGATAATGTTTTAAGAACCAATTCTGAAAGCGGTCGACGTAGATGTGAGCGGCTGGAATCACAACCAGTGTCAGCAATGTCGAGCTGATGGTTCCTCCGATGACGACAATGCCGAGGCTGGTTCGTGACTTCGAGGCCTCGTTCAGTCCGATCGCCACCGGAATCATCCCGGCAATTAACGCAAGACTTGTCATGAGAATCGGGCGCAGGCGTGTTTCTCCGGCTTTGATCAGAGCCTCGATTCTCGAAATGCCGGCCTTTTGTTGTTCCATTGCAAAGTCGACAAGTAGAATCGAGTTCTTTGTCGCAAGACCCATCAGCATCACGCAGCCGATCATCGAAAAGAGATCGAAATTGGATCTCGTCATCCAAAGCGCCAGAAAGGCGCCACAGGCCGCAAGCGGGATGACCAACATGATGGTAAACGGCGTGAAAAACGACCCGTAGAGACTTGCAAGCACGAGATATATGAACAGAGTTCCAAGCCCCAGGGAGACCAGAATGTTTGTCATGAGCTCGGCAAAACGTTCGGCTTCGCCGGCGAAACTGTAGGTGACGCCCAGGGGTGGTTTTAGTTCGGTTTTAAAAAGTTCATTTAGTTCTTTGATTGCGCCACCAATTCCTGGACCGCCAGGAGTCATATCGGCAGAGATCTGAATGTAGCGGCTACGGTTTTCGCGAAGAACCGTGGTAGGGCCGCTGACTTCTTTCAGCGATGCCACACTTGGCAGTGGCACGAGGCGCTGCGAGAGATTGGGCACGTGAAGCTTATCAAACTGGGCACGTAAATCGCGCTGATCGTCTTGCAGGCGAACTCGAATGTTGTAGTCGAGTCCTTTTTCGCGATATAGCGCCGGTGTTCGGCCCTCGATAAGAATACGTAGCTCTTCACCGAGCGAGCCCATGGTGACGCCGGTGATGGCCGCGGTTTGCGGCTTGATCACAACTTGGTATTCCGGTTTTCCTTGGCGGAACGTGCTGTCGGGCTGTTTCAGTGCAGACATCGTCTGAAGCCGCTCAACGACTTTTTCCGAGAAGGGAACGAGAGTGTCGAGATCCTGACCGATGAGATTTAAGTTAAAGGCACGACCACCTTGTGAGGGTTGATCGGTCACAATCGGCTTCATTTCGGCCAGCGGTTTTAGCGCTTCAGTGACGATCTCCTTCATCTTGGTCGTGTTTTCTTTTCGTTTCTTGGAATCGACGAGACGAATGAACAAGTTCGATTTGTTACTTTCGCTTTGACCGGTCCCAATAGTCGTCAAGACGTCTTCAATTTGAGGAAGCTTCGCCAAGATGGATTCAACCTTCTTGGCGGCCTCGTCGGTCGCATCGAGGCTAGAGCCGGCAGGAAGCTCAATTTGCACATAAAACTCGCCATTGTCTTGTGGCGACATGAAGGTGAACGGAACTCGGGTTGCGATGAAGATCGAGGCGACAAACACCAGCACCGAAGTCACAAGAGTTTTGATCGGATGGCGTAAGCACCATCCCAGCAGGCGCACGTAGTGTTTTTCCAAGTTCGCTTGTCCGCGGTCAAATGCTTGCAGAGTTCGTTTGTTCCAGCGACCAATTCGGCTTTTGGGTTCGGCCGGATGGACATCTTTTCCGCCAGCATAGGCGGAAAGTGCCGGAGCAACAAAGAGGCCGTCAAAGAGACTCACGAGCATGGCAAAGCAAACGGTGAGGCCAAATTCCGTAAAAAACTGGCCGACGATACCGTCCAGGTTTCCAATTGGTCCGAAGACCGCCAGAATCGTCGCGGTGGTGGCGATGACGGCAAGGGTGACTTCCTCGGTCCCTAAAACGGCGGCCTTCTTCGGAGACAGGCCCTGCTCAAGTTTTCGGAAAATATTTTCCCGAACGACAATGGCGTCGTCGACAAGAAGACCGATAACAAGGCTCAGCGCGAGAAGACTCATGATGTTGAGTGAAAATCCAAAGATCGACATGAAAATGAAGGCGCCCAAGATAGAGTTCGGAAGCGCAAACCCTGTGATCAACGTCGACTTCAAGCTTCCCAAGAAAAAGTACACAACCAAGATGGTCAGGATGGTGCCAAAGGCGATCGATTCGTACACGTCATAGACGTTGGCGCGGATGCGACGACTGGCGTCGTTGACGAGTTTAAGTTTTGCTTTGATCCCTTGAGCCTCGAGATCTTTGTTGATGGTCGCGATCTTTGCGATGACGTCGTCGGCCACCTTCACGGTGTTTGCGCCAGATTGTCGGAATACGTTAAAGAGCAAGGCCTTTTGGCCATTGAAGCGAGATCGCGAGGTTTCGTCTTGGAGCGAGTCTGTGATGGTGGCAAGCCGACCAATCGTCACGGGGTAGGACATGTCGGTGGCGCGAAGGACTGTGTTTGAGATTTCCTCAAGTGTTTTAAATTCCGCCAGTGTTCGAAAGGAGTTTTCTCGATTGCCAGTTGAGATTTTTCCTATCGGAATGTTGCGTCCCGCCGTTGCAAGCGCGCCCACAACACTGGATGCCGGAATGTCGGCAGCCACAAGTTTTCGGTGATCAAGCTGAACGTGAATTTCACGTTGTCGTCCGCCTAGAATGTCGACCTGTCCAACCTGATCGACTTGTTCAAACTGAGGAGAGATTCGTTCCTTGGCGAGGTCGTAGATTTCTCCGTCACTGAGTTCGGCTTGAAGTGCGATTCCAAGAATGGGCGAATCAGAAGGGCTGACCTTTCGTGTGATCGGTGAATCGACGTCGTCTGGCAAGAGTCGG
>CAKQVW010000277.1 GCA_934277865.1 uncultured Pseudobdellovibrionaceae bacterium
GGCCCGGAGCGGTCGAAGAATAGAATGTTGGCGGGAATGTCGGTGTAGGGAGCGAAGGTGCCTTCTGGCAGGCGAACGACCGTGTGCAGGTTGAAGTTTTTCAGTAGTTCTTCTTTGATGCGGGCGCAGACACCATCACCGAAAAGCATTCCATTGGGGACGACTACGGCAGCGCGACCGGCCTTGCCCGAGGAGAGGCGTTTCAGCTTACGCATGATGAGTTGGAGGAAAAGGAGAGCGGTCTCCGCCGTTTGTTTGTCCGCTGGAAAGTTGTTGAGAATGCCACGCTCCTCCTCGCCGCCGAAAGGAGGGTTGGTCAGGATGACATCCACACGCTCTGAGTCTCCAATCTCGGTGACTTTCTGTGTCAGGGTGTTGCCATACTTGATGTTTGGGAACTCCAGTCCGTGGAGCAGGAGGTTCATCTGTACAAGCATGTAGGGCAGCGGTTTAGCCTCTTGCCCGAACAGAGATTCTTGCTGAAGTATTCGGCGATCTTCAACGCTCTTGCAACGGGCAGCCAAGTGGTCGTAGGTCTCCACAAGAAACCCTCCGGTTCCGCAAGCGGGATCGAGGATAATTTCTCCCAGTTGCGGGTTGATGGCCTCGACCATGAAGCGGACCACCGGACGAGGCGTGTAGAACTCGCCGCTATCACCAGCAGCATCACGCATCTCACGTAGCATGTTTTCGTAAAGGCGGCTAAGCGTGTGCATCTCCTCGCTGCTCGTGAAATGAATGTCACTCACCTTGTTGACCACGTCGCGCAGCAGGTAGCCCGACTCCATGCGGTTCGAGACACCTTTAAACACATTGGCGATGACATCGCGACGGGAGCGGCCACTCTCGGACTGAAGACCCCGAAGGTAAGCAAATAGACCGGGACCTTTTTTGCCATCGGAGCGAACGGCTTCGTCTTGATTGATGAACTTAAGCAGTTCATCGCCTGTAATTCCATCGGCCTGGCTGGCCCAATCGCGCCAACGATAGGGGGCCTCGATAACAGGCTCATACGGCTGCCCGGCAATGACCGCTTCCTCTTCGGAGGCAGTCTCCATATCGTCGAGAAACTTCAGGAAAAGAATCCAGGTGAAAAGTGGCAGTCGGTCAAGATCGCCATTCAACCCCTTGTCCTTGCGCATGATTTGACGGGCGGACTTGATCAGTCCTCCCAGACGTTGCGCAGTGGTCAACGGCTGGACAATTTTTCGTTTTCGGGTGTTCTTCTTCGTAACTTTCTTGGCAGGCATAATGGATAACAACTAGGCGACGTATAAAAGTTGTTGGAGTCGGGTGACGGATTTGCGGAAGTTTTTCGCCCCACCAAACATCTTGATAATTTCAGAGACATTTCCTAATTCCGATATTGGTGAAACTTTAAGAACATCGGGCATAGAAAATTCGCTTGGCCCGTGGTCGGCGTATTTAGTGAGAAGCGCGGTAAGGATCTTACGGGCTTCTTCGCCGTGCTCTTCAAAAAAGGCTACTTGCTGCTCCCTGACGCGTTTTACCCGTTGAGCACGAGTCATGACGGGAGCATTCCATGCAATATTACAAAGCAGGTCAAAGGGATCGGCTTCAGGGTTATCGAAGATTTCTCCGGCGTGGTCCACGTCGATTCCCTTTTCCCGTAGCAGTTGAGAAACCTCTGAGCGACGATCTGGGTTGCTCCAGTTATGGCGAAATTCAGCCATGTCAAGAAAAATCGAGCGAATGACCTCACCGGTGTAGTCGCGAAACTCTGTCACCCGGAGTTGGCGACCTTCGGCATCCAGATCTTGGGTGAGATGGGTGGCAATATCCACCTTACCTGCTTGCACATAGTATTTTCGGGGTTCCGCAGGGGGGGCCGGGGCCGGGTGGGGGATCTTTAACTCTACCACTTTCTTCCTCTTCTCCCTCTTCCTCTTTGTTCTCTCCTGAGTCTATAACAGTAGTGGTCGTGGTGTTCCCATACTTGTCGATTTCTTCTTCGGTGAGAGATTCCGGGTCGCCGTCAAACTCTGGATCGGCGAAATGGCGTGTAGCGGTTCCGGTGTAATCAAGGATGTTGAAATAAAATTTCCCGTAGTCCTCGCGGAGGCGGGTACCACGTCCGATAATCTGCTTGAACTCAGTCATCGTGCCGATCAAGCGAATCAGGACTATATTTTTCACCATAGGAGCATCCACGCCAGTGCTGAGAAGCTGGGAGGTTGTCAAAATAACCGGAGTTTCCGTCTCAAGTTCCTGAAAAGTGCTTAGGTGCCCCTTTCCAATCGATCCTTCATCGGAGGTTACTCGACAAACGTAATTCGGATGAGTCTTAACGAGGTCCGCATTCAAGTTATTAAGAAGGCTTCGCATTTCGTCTGCGTGTTCCTGGTCAACGCAGAAAACAATGGTTTTGTCGAAGCGATTGGTTTGCTTGAGAAACTTGGTCAAGTGCTTGGCGATGGCCTCTGATCGCGGGCGTAAGGAAAGCCTTTTCTCGAATTCCGGGGTATGATACTCGTCATCGGGAATCTCCCTCCCGAGTTTGTCACGTTCTCCTTTTGTCGGTCTCCATCCGGTGGCATCTGCTGAGGTGACGACCCGATGAACTCGATAGGGTGCAAGAAAACCGTCATTAAGGCCTTGTCGCAGACTATATTGATAAATCGGGTTGCCGAAGTAACGATAAGTTGCCTTATTGTCCTTTCGAAGTGGGGTTGCGGTCATACCGATTTGAACAGCTGGCTGGAAATAATCGAGAATTTCGCGCCAGTTGCTGTCGCTGTTGGCGCTCCCACGGTGACATTCATCGACGACAATGAGGTCAAAGAAGTCGGGTGCGTATTCTTTGTAAAGGCCCGGGCGGCGCTCGTCTTCAGCGATTGCCTGATAGATGGCGAAATACATTTCCCGACTTTTGACCACCTCTCCGTTTTCAATCTTATGTCGGGCATCTCCGAATGGGATGAAGGTTTTGTCCTTAGGATCATCGACGAGAATATTCCGATCCGCAAGAAAGAGGATCTTTGGTCGCTTCACGGGATCATTGGATCTGTTCCATTGAGCTTCCCAAAGCTTGTAACAAATCTGGAAGGCAACGAGCGTTTTGCCGGTTCCTGTTGCCATTGTGATGAGCACGCGGTTTTTGCCTCGCATGACTGCCTCGACTGTACGATTGATGGCAATCTGTTGGTAATATCGAGGTTTTTTGTCCGGATCGCTGTAGTTGGGCTGAAGTAGCTTTTCTTTTATTGCCTCTGGAAGCGGATCCTCATGATGAAGCCGCTTCCACAAGTCCTCAGGGCTTGGAAAATTCTCTACACTTCGCTCAATCCCTGTGGTAAAGTCGAATTCCACAATGCCGGACCCATTCGTAGAATACGCAAATTTCAGGCCGAGGATCTGAGCGTAGTCTTTCGCCTGTCCAAGGCCGTCTCCTGGCGTTTTGTAGTTTGCTTTTGCTTCAACGACCGCAATGGGAAAATCGCGGCGGTATCCGAGAATATAATCGGCCCGCTTGGGTTGCCCACGAACGATCTGACTACCCACAATGCGAATACGCCCTTTGGGGTTTGTGAATGTGCGCTGCTCGGTCAGAGAATAGGGTTCCTCATCCCAGCCCGCCGATTGAAGTTTTGGCACGACATATTTTCTGCAAGTGTCAGCTTCGTTCATGATAGCTTCAAAAATTTTGTTAATTCATCCGTAAGACAAACAAGCTTCAGATCACAGATATACCTCTCTTTTTTGGCTGGCTGATGTAGGACTGATTCCGATCTCTTTCGTCAAATTAGCGCCCGTTAAGTTTTGGTGCTGCATGAGCAGGCGTATTGTGTCGGAAATGGGGTTCATTCCCTATTTTTTGCAGAACAGGGCTCGTAGGGCAAGTATTTAACTTCATTAACTTTAATATTCCTGTCTATGTCGGCAGGGTCAGACAAAAATCTGCACATCCAGATTGAAAAAAAGCCCTTCGACAGGCTCAGGGCATTCGACGACTCGGACTTCTTCCTCGGAGATTAGCGCAAGCAGCAAGCCGCCGGTTTCTTTGTTGATGATCAGTTTGTCGGACATGGGAGTTTAGTTCTTTTTTCGTTTCTTGATTTGCTCTTCGAGTGCCTTCAACTCGGCTTCATCGAGTGCGTCGGCTTCACGGGCTGCCTCTGCTTTACGACGCAAATCAAACTTGTCATAGGTATAACCAGTCTGCCGCTTCATGCTTTCGCTGCTGATCGATCCGGCACCATCCAGTAGCGCAAACCCGTTGGAGGTAATGAGC
>CAKQVW010000278.1 GCA_934277865.1 uncultured Pseudobdellovibrionaceae bacterium
GTCGCAGAGCGAGCTTCGAAAATGGAATAAACCTGGGCGTCTGGGTACTGGGTTTGAACGGTGCGAATGGTTTCGCGCACCGCTGTCGGATGGTGAGCGAAATCTTCGATGATCGTGACTCCGCCTGGGGCCCCCAGGACCTCTTGGCGCCGTTTGACTCCGGCAAAACCTCTCAAAAGTGGCGCAACCTTTTCTGCCGGATGACCGAGGTGCTCCCAGAGTGCGAGAGTCGCCAGCGCGTTTTTCACATTGTATGAGCCAATGAGTGGGATTTCGACGGTGACGGTGCTGCCATCGGGGCGAATCAGTTCAAAGCGTGTTCCGAGGCGATTGGCGGCCTCGCTAGCGCCTTCGACTTGGACGGGGACTGCCGCGATCGCGCGTGCGCGATAGTCGCCGCGCTCAAGGCCGAAGGTGAGCACCTTGACTCGCCGTGCTTGAAGGGAGTCTTTTTTGCGTGCGAGCAGGTCGCGAATGGTTTCTTCGTCTTCGCAAGTGACGAGGGCTCCGCCTTCGGGAATCAGATCCAGCAAGCGTAAAAACGCTTGTTTGACGTGTTCGAGATCCTTGTAAATGTCCGCGTGATCAAACTCGACAGAATTTAAAATCACGCTTTTGGGGCGATAGTGAATAAACTTGGGAACCTTGTCGAAGAAGGCCGTGTCGTACTCATCACCTTCGATGACAAACCAGTCGCCTTTGGGGTTGCGATAACTCTGTCCAAAGTTTTTCGGGATTCCGCCAATCATGAATCCGGGTTCTAACCCGAGTCGCTCGGCGACATACGCATTGATTGAGGTCGTCGTGGTTTTTCCATGGGTGCCCGCAACCACGATCGAGTGCCGATCTTCGATCACCAGAGCACCCAATGCTTGTGGCAAGCTGGTAAAGGGAATGTCGCTGGCGAGAAGCGCTTGAGCTTCTTCGTACTGACGAGAAATGACGTTGCCGACGATGACCAAGTCTGGCTGCTGATTGGTTCCGACGCCCAGGTTTTCTTTTTTGTAGCCGTTCATGATCGAGATGCCGAGATTCTGAAGCTGTGTCGACATTGGGGGGTAAACGTTTTGGTCCGAACCCGTCACACGAAAACCACGTGAATGAATGAGTCCCGCGAGCGAGGCCATTGCGGTTCCGCAGATTCCCATGAAATGGATGTGCACGTTTCCAGGCGTTTTTGCTTGGATGCTGCGAAGGAGGCGATCGCTGACTGGCTGGCGTTCTGTGGGCTTTGTCGTCTGATTCATACTGTTCAAGGATTTTACAGCTTGGACAAATCTTCAAGCACGAACTGGCAAAAACAAATGAGTTTCTCCCGCCCTCGAAAAACGAGGGCCAGTGGCTTGCATGAAGTCAGTGGCTTGCATGCCGAAAGATAATCGTACGTAGGGAGCATGTCATGAAGCGGTCGACTGATTCGTCCATTCTTGCTTGTTTGGCTGCCTTGAAGGCGAGCTCGGCCTTCTGTTTTGTGCTCCTTTCTGCACTTCCTGGAGAGGCCAACCAGCCCCCCAAAAAGACCGACCCAAAGAGTGTTCCAGAAAATCTCATCGTGCCCGCTCGGCCTGGTCACTATGATGAGATCTTTCGTGAAGTTGAAATGGCCGATGGTCGGCGAGAGAAAATTCTAAGACCTGAATACAAGGACGTTGTGGATGTCGCCAGTCGGTTGACACCATTTGAGATCAAGCTCGGCGAAATTTTGACCTACAACGAATTTCAAACCGACAATGTTCTCAATCTGGTTCCTCGGGTTTTATTGGATACCGATTTCAAAGAGCGTTTGGAGCCTGGGATTGATCAGCGAGGACGTGCGATCAGGGAGTTTCTTAAGGACTTTCATGCCAGTGGTGGGCGCCCAGCGATTTCGCAAGCCGGGATCTTTCCGCAAGAGGTTTTAGACCGAATTCTTCGCCGAACCGGAGAGATGTGGATCACCGGCAAAGTGAATCCGGCTTCGATATCGCTGTTTTATGGTCCCGATATCATCCGTGATCCAGCTGATGTGTTTCGTGTCGTGGAAGACAACACCGGGTACCTCGGTGGGACGGGAGATCTGAAGCTGGCGTTGGAGTCCTTGTATCGAAATGTTCCGTACAAGAGGCTTCACGTGCACGAGCCGATGGATTTTTATAGAAAACTTGCCGCACGGTTTCGCGAACGTGCGTCGCCCGCCAACGGCAAGATCGTGATGTTGATGACGCCGCCTTTTCCCGACAACGAGGCTCATCGAGTCATGCGTCTCATGCAGGAAGTGGGCATCGAGGTGGTGACACCGTTTACGAAGGCAAAACTTGAAATCGACGGAAACGGCGAGGCTTGGCTCAAGTATTCGGACCGTGCGCGCCGGACTCGAGTCGGATTTATTGCGCTCGAAGGTGAGCACTGGTGGATGGATATCCACCATCCCGAAATGCGTAAGACGGCTGTCATTGAATGGTCTCAGCTGATCTGGGAGACGGTTGAAGAGTTGCAGAAAACGGCACGTTCACGTGCAGAGGACCGAATCAAAAAGGGTGAGTCGCACTATGCCTCGTCTGCAGAAAAAGAACGTGCGATTCACCGGACTTTTTTAATGGCGGCTAGCAAATACTTTCACATGCCTCACGATGTGGAACTGAAAGAAGTGGAAGCACGGATCAATCGGTTTCAAGAGGCCATTAAGACGATTGATTCCGCGACGGGCCAGCCTCGGGCAGAGGTTATTGAATCGCGATTTCAAGAGCTTGGTCTTACGCGCTACTTCAACCAAATGGTGAAACATTCGCATCGTGGATTGTTTGATGCGTTGGCGTCTGGAAAAGTTCCGACAAACTATTCTCCCGGCACCAACTTCACCAACGACAAAGAGTTCTATACCTACATGGAAAAAGTGATTTCCTTTTATCTCGGCGAGGAACCCATACTTCGCAATATCGAGACCTATGACCCGCGAGTGGTACGAGATGGCGTCCCTCAAGAGCTGGATCGGTCATTTCATGAAAAGATTCGCCGCCAGCAAAAGGAGTGGGTCATCAAAGTTGTTGATGGCCGTGGTGGAAAGGGTATTTGGGTCGGTGCGAAGGTTTCCGAAAAAGAATTTGCCGAGGGGCTGAAGGCGGTCGCGGAGAGTCCTGAACGGTATCGTTACCAGCGTTACACACCGCTTTCCGAGCTTGCCGGTATGATCGTGGATCTTCGTATTCATTCGGATGTTGCGCCAAAGGGCAAAGTGTTTGTCAGCCGTACGCCGTGGGGCCGAGGTCTTCCGCAAAACGGTGATGGCAAGGTGAACCTGAGTGCCTCGGGCAAAGAGGTCACGGTCATCGTGCGACGTGCTCAGCGGTACTGCGAGAGTATGTTTGTTCCGATGAACTAGAATCTTGACCTAGTCGCAAAAGGTTAGTGGGATTTGAGCATGCAAAATCTCAAATCTCTCGACGTCAAAAACCATTTTTTTCGCTCTTGGCCTTTGTTTTTCTTGTTGGCAGGTGTGGTCTCGTGCGCCAGCCATCGCGGAACAGATGCGTCGCTGCATGGATCGCGCTCGCAGGCGGGCAAGGCTGGCGAGGGGGATGCTCGTGTTCCCTACTCCGAATTAGAGGACGTGCAGGGGAAAGCCGCGCTGGACTGGGTGATGGCTCGCAACAAAGAATCGGCTGCCGTTTTGGAATCCGATCAGCTGTTCCAAACTCTGAAGTCCGAAATTTTAGAGATATTGGATGCCAAGGACCGAATTCCAGGCATTTCGATTCGCTCACGCGGCACCGACGTGTACGTCGAGAACTTTTGGCAGGGGCCAGAAAATGTGAAGGGGATCTTCCGTCGCCAGTCGCTAGCCGACTACAAGGCAAAACGGGAAAATTGGGAGACCTTGATCGACGTCGACAAAATTGCCGCCGAGGAAAAAACGAATTGGGTGTTTAAGGGACTTCTCTGTGCGCCGATTCGATGGGAACGCTGCCTCTTGATGTTGTCCAAGGGGGGAAGTGATGCGGTTTACACGAGAGAGTATGACCTTGATAAAAAGCAGTTTGTTGCCGATGGCTTTGTGATCCCAGAAGGCAAATTGCGAATCGGCTGGAGGGACGACGACTCGATCTGGTTGGCCGCTGATCACGGCCCTGGGACCATGTCTAAGTCGGGTTATCCGATCACGGTTCGTGTCTGGGTGCGAGGTGAGCCAATTGAAAAAGCCCAAGAGATTTTTCGAGGAGAGCCAAGCGACGTCGCGGTTGCGGCTGGGACGTTACGTGAATGGACAAAAG
>CAKQVW010000279.1 GCA_934277865.1 uncultured Pseudobdellovibrionaceae bacterium
CTTGCGTTTCATCGTCCTGCATGAACATCTCGATGCAGTCGATGAAGTTCGTGCCGTTCACCGGGTCGCCGCCGATCCCGACACATGTCGATTGACCGAGGCCAAGACGTGTCAGCTGACCGACTGCTTCGTATGTCAGAGTTCCCGAGCGCGAAAGAACGCCAATGCGTCCTGGCTTGTGAATGTGGCCAGGCATAATGCCGATCTTGCACTCACCAGGCGTGATGACACCGGGACAGTTTGGACCGATGAGGCGTGTTTTGCGCCCTTGCATGTAGCGTTTCACCGCAACCATGTCGAGAACCGGAATACCTTCCGTGATGCACACCACGAGATCGAGTTCTGCTTCAACCGCTTCCATGATTGCGTCTGCCGCGAACGGTGGTGGAACGTAGATGACCGACGCGTTGGCGCCGGTACGTTCTTTCGCTTCACGAACCGTGTCGAATACCGGAAGACCGATGTGAGTCGTGCCGCCTTTGCCAGGAGTCACGCCGCCAACCATTTTCGTTCCGTATGCAACAGCCTGCTCCGAGTGGAATGTCCCTTGAGCACCTGTGAAACCTTGGCAAATAACCTTGGTGTTTTTGTTGATCATAATTGCCATGGCTTATTTCCCCTTTGCCTGCGAGTGCGCGCCAAAGGGCGCGACTGCATTAACGATCTTCTGAGCACCGTCAGTCAGGTCGTCTGCTGGGATGATGTTCAGGCCGCTTTCCGCGAGCATTTTCTTTCCGAGATCGACGTTGGTCCCTTCGAGGCGAACAACCAGAGGAACCTTCAGTCCGACTTCTTTCGAGGCTGCGATCACGCCTTCTGCGATGATATCGCACTTCATGATGCCGCCGAAGATGTTAACAAAGATGCCTTTTACGTTCGGATCTTTCAGGATCAATTTGAACGCGTTGGTGACCTTTTCTTTGTTTGCACCACCGCCGACGTCGAGGAAGTTCGCTGGGCTTCCGCCGTGAAGCTTGATGATGTCCATCGTCGACATCGCAAGACCTGCTCCATTAACCAAGCAGCCGATGTTGCCATCAAGCTTGATGAACGCGAGGTCGAATTTCGAAGCCTCAACTTCTGTTGGATCTTCTTCTGTCAGATCGCGAAGCTCCATGATCTCTGGATGACGGAAAAGAGCGTTCGAATCGAAGTTCATTTTCGCATCCAAAGCGACAACGTCGCCTTCGGCTGTTTCGACAAGCGGGTTGATTTCCGCGATCGAGCAGTCGGAATCCATGTACGCTTTGTAGAGGCCGATGCAGAATTTTGCCGCTTTACCAGCGACTTTGTCTTTCATGCCGACCGCGAAAGCGAGCTGACGGGCTTGGAATGGCTGAAGGCCAACTGCTGGATCAACCGTGACCGAGATCAGTTTCTCGGGATGTTTTTCCGCGACTTCTTCGATGTCCATTCCGCCTTCTGCGGAAGCCATGACAACGATGCGACCAGTGTTGCGATCGAGAAGGCAAGCAACGTAGTACTCTTTTTTAATGTTGCAGCCTTGCTCGATGTAGACCTTCTGAACCTCTTTGCCTTCTGGTCCAGTTTGGTGAGTGACGAGCGTCATTCCCAACATCTTTTTAGTGTAGTCGCGAACTTCGTCGAGCGATTTCGCAACTTTCACACCGCCGCCTTTACCGCGGCCACCAGCGTGGATCTGTGCTTTTACAACGTGAACCGAACCGCCGAGGCTCTTTGCTGCTTCAACAGCCTTCTCCGCCGACTCGACCATCACACCTTTGAGTGTGGCGACGCCGTATTTGCGGAGAATTTCTTTGGCCTGATACTCATGAATATTCATTAGAACTCCATTTTCTTAAGAGCAGTAACAAGCTCTTCGACCGCTTTGATCGAATGGTCGAGACCTTTGCGCTCTTCATCGTTGAGTTTGAGTTCGATGACTTGCTCGAGGCCTGAGCCGCCAAGCTTGCAAAGAACGCCAACGAAGAGGTTCTTCACGCCGTACTGGCCTTCTAGGAAAGCCGCGCAAGGGAGAATGCGCTTTTGGTCTTTCAAGATCGCTTCTGCCATTTGAACGGCTGAAGCCGCAGGTGCGTAGTAAGCCGAACCAGTTTTCAAGAGACCAACAATTTCAGCGCCACCATTGCGTGTGCGTGTAACGATTGCGTCGATTTTTTCTTTCGAAAGCATCTCTGTCAGTGGAACGCCGCCAACCGAGCAGTGACGTGGCATTGGAACCATCGTGTCGCCGTGTCCGCCAAGTACGAAGGCATTGACGTCTTTTACAGAAACTTTCAGTTCTTCCGCGATGAATGTTTTCATACGGGCGCCGTCAAGGACGCCAGCCATGCCGAGAACGCGGTTCGCAGGGAAGCCCAACACGTCTTTTGCAACGTACGCCATTGCATCAAGTGGGTTCGATACAACGATCACAACCGAGTTTGGAGCGTGTTGTTTTACGCCCAAGCAAACTTCTTTCATGATCTTCGCATTTGTCGCCAAAAGATCGTCGCGGCTCATGCCTGGTTTCCGAGGAAGGCCCGCTGTGATGATGACAACGTCCGAGCCCGCGATATCCGCGTAGTTGTTCGTGCCAGTGATGCGTGAATCGAAGAGTTCCACCGGAGACGCTTCGTAAAGATCAAGAGCTTTGCCTTTTGCTGCTCCGTCGTTGACGTCAAGAAGGACGACGTCGCCGAGTTCTTTTGCTGCTGCCCAGTGCGCGGCTGTCGATCCGACGAAGCCAGCGCCGATGACGGCGATTTTTTTGCGTTGATGTGTGGTAGCCATGCTTTCTCCTTAGGGTCGATACCGATTGGGTTCGATTTAAAACTTTTAAATTTTAAGAGGGATAAAAAAACTTCGGCCGATCCTGTGGAATCGGCCGAGGCTTAGAGTTACATGCGAGAGACGATTTCTTTTCCGAACTCCGAGCACTTGAGGAGAGTTGCGCCCTCCATCTGGCGGTGGAAGTCGTAAGTCACGCGTTTCGCTTTGATTGCTTCGCCGAGACCTTTTTCAACCATCTGAGCCGCTTCACGCCAGCCCATGTATTCGAGCATCATGACACCCGAAAGGATGACCGAGCCTGGGTTAACTTTGTCTTGGCCAGCATACTTTGGTGCTGTTCCATGAGTCGCTTCGAAGACCGCGAAACCGTCGCCGATGTTTCCGCCTGGAGCGATTCCGAGACCGCCGACTTGTGCAGCCAAAGCGTCCGACATGTAGTCGCCGTTCAGATTTGGAAGAGCGAGAACAGAGTACTCGTCCGGACGAAGAAGCGCTTGCTGGAACATATTGTCCGCTATGCGATCCTTCACGATGATTTTTCCAGCCGGAGCTTTGCCGTCGAATTTATCCCAAAGCTCTTGCTCGGTGATCGTGACGTCACCGAACTCTTCTTTTGCAAGTTCGTAGCCCCAGTCCTTGAACGCGCCTTCTGTGAATTTCATAATGTTGCCTTTGTGAACGAGAGTCACACTTGGGCAGCCGTAAGCGATGGCGTGCTCGATCGCTTTGCGAACAAGGCGTTTCGATCCAAACGCCGACATCGGCTTTACACCGATCGCGCTCAATTCGCGGATGTTTTTACCGTGTTTTTTTGCAAGCGCGATGAAGTCGTTGGCTTCAGCCGAACCCGCAGGGAATTCGATTCCGGCATAAACGTCTTCGATGTTTTCACGGAAGATCGTCATGTCGACTTTTTGTGGCTCACGAACAGGAGCTGGAACGCCTGTGTACCATTTTACGGGACGAACGCAGGCGTAGAGATCGAGCTCTTTGCGAAGTGCAACGTTGAGCGAGCGGATGCCTTTTCCAACGGGAGTCTCAAGAGGTCCTTTGATCGAAACAACGAACTCTTTGATTGCCGTGAGCGTTTCTTCTGGGAAGAAGTTGCCGTTGTACAGTTGAGTCGCTTTTTGACCGGCGTAAACTTCGCACCAGTGGATTTTGCGTTTACCTTTGTAGGCCTTTTCAACGGCGGCATCAAAAACTGCGACAGATGCCTTCCAGATGTCCGCGCCGATGCCGTCGCCCTCGATGAATGTGACGATCGGTTGATCTGGGCATTCGATTTTTCCGTTTGCGCCGATGCGGATTTTTTGACCGGCAGCAGGGACTTTGATTTTCTCGTATGTAGCCATAGGCGTCCTCTTTACTTTGCAGAGTGAAACGTTCGAATATAGTGCTCTCAGTGAATAAATCAGCAATGATGTAGGGGCAAAAGGTAATTGCGGAATGGGAACGAATTGGACCACTTGACCGTAAAC
>CAKQVW010000280.1 GCA_934277865.1 uncultured Pseudobdellovibrionaceae bacterium
GAGCCCACGGACGGCTTGTACAGACTGTTCCGAAAGCGAGTTCAAACCTTCGCTTGTCCAATCCCACTTTTTTTCCTTGGTGACGGCCAAGAAGTTAACCGCCACCAGCAGCACGAGGACCGTCAGGATCATCGCGCCCATGTTCATGCCGTGTTTCGTGGTCTTTAGGGTAAAGAACTCGAACATCAAGCGCCAATCGCGGAAGAGGGCGAACAAAAAGAGCGCAATCGAAATTCCAAGTGGCGCCCACATTCCATCAACCCAGCCGTTTAAGATGATACGTGTGACGACAACGGCCACCGCAAACAAGCCCGACAACAGAAGACTGATTTTGCTGATTTTACTCATGACCTATCTCCAACGGTTCGATTCCACCACTCGCTGAGTGAGGAATGCCATCAAGCCCATAACAGAGAGGAAAAAGACGACACTCGCCAGACTAATTCCCCCTTTGATAAATCCAATGAAGTGCGACCCGACATTGAGATGTTCAAACACCTTCGTCATCGCTGGTTCCTGTGAGGCATCCGACATCGCCCCGATGAACCACAGCAGCACGTTGAAGATGAGCGACATCACCACCGAAAGCACCGAGCTTTCGGTGAGGCACGAAGCAAACATTCCGACTGCGACATAACAGCCTGTGATCAAGAGTAAGCCGATGTAGCTCGCAATCAACGGCCCCCAGTCAAATTCGGCGAAGACCCGAATACTGAGTGGGTAAAGAAAGGACACCGCCACCAAGGCCCACGCGCCCACAAGACCTGCGAGAAACTTACCCAGAGTGATCTGGGTGGAAGTCACCGGCGATGTCAGCAGCAGCGGCATCGTTTGCCCTCGTTTTTCTTCGGTGAAAAGTCGAATGCTCATCGCACTGACAGCGAAGATCATCACGAGATTCACAAGCGAGATGTGCCGGGCAAAGACGACAAAGTGAATACTCGCGCCCTCTGCCCCACCTTGCATCGCACTCATCGCCGACGCACGAGCGAAGTCTTCAAGCCCTAAGAAATAGACAAGCGTCCATGCCAGAGCACAAAGCCCCGCGATTCCGTAAAACAGCGGACTCATAAATAGATTGCGCAAATCTTTGCCCGCAATCACCAAGATGCCTCTCACGCCACACCTCCAGGTACCTGATTCTCTTCACTCGTTGTGAGTTTCAAGAAGATGTCTTCCAGATCCACAGCCTCTCGTCGAAGCTCCAAGAGTCCGGCCCGAGCACCGACCGCAGCTTCGGCGACTTTTTCGATCGCCATCTCACCAGCCGTACCTTGAATGTTGACGCTGTAGCCGCCGTCGGTTTTCAAAACCGTCGCGACGCCAGGGACTCCGCGAAGTGCGGTCTCGACGTCAGCCGATGGCCGAGCCACTTTCAGTTTCACTTCAAGACTTCCGGCCATGCGATTTGTCAGACCATCAAGCGAGTCTTCCGCCACGATCCGCCCACGATTGATGATAATGATCCGTTCACACATCGCCTGCACCTCCGGCAAAATGTGCGTCGAAAGAATGATGGTGTGCTCACCTTTTAACTCGCGAATCAGCGAGCGCACTTCGGCCACCTGACGAGGATCTAGGCCCGACGTCGGTTCATCGAGAATCAAAACTTCCGGATCGCTGACCAACGCCTGCGCGATCCCAACCCGTTGGCGATATCCTTTTGAAAGGTTTTGGATCAGTCGGCGGCGGACCGAACCAAGGTCGGTTTTTTCGATCGCCTTTTCTACCTGCGCGCGCACGCGGTCGTTCGCCACACCTTTGAGTTTGGCCACGAAGGCCAAGTACGATTCGACATTCATGTCCCCGTACACCGGCGGGTTTTCCGGCAAATAACCGATGCGCTTTTTAACTTCCACAGGATCTTCAAACACGTCGAAACCGGCGACCTTCGCAGTACCACCGCTGGGAGCCATCGACCCGGTGATGATTTTCATCGTCGTCGATTTACCGGCCCCGTTGGGCCCAAGAAAACCCACAACTTCCCCTTTTTTTACCCGAAAGGAAATCCCGTGAAGGGCATGAATCGGACCATAACTTTTGGTCAGGCCTGAGACCTCAATCATGTCGACTGGAGTTGTCATAAGTGTACGACCTCACTTTGAAAGCTATCGTGATAATATGAGTACAATCGATCATGCGTCGGGATATTTCTATGTCAAGGCGATCAGAGTCGTACGCGCATCACACGATCATTCGAATAGTGCACACGCCCTAGGCGATCACCCTTGATTGGGCGAACAAATCGACACTCGACAATCAAAATATCAAAAGCTTCACCCTTGAGTTCAATCGCGCGGCGCTTCAAAGAACTCTCCAAGAGACTCGTTGCCGCCCTGACAAATTCCTGATCCGTGACCGTACGCCCACGTGCCCGGCGAATGATTCCATGCGCCCCCGGCTGATCTTTGACGTGCAGCCAATAGTCAAAAGGCTGCGCCTTACGCAAGATCGCGAGGTTTTCCTTGGCATTCTTGCCTATGTAAAACGTCAGATCTGCTTTTTGCCCGTCGGCCACTTGGATCTTCCGCCCCTGCGCACTGGCCGCCTGGAAGAGATCCTTTACACCCGAGCCCTGAAGCGAAGGCTGTGGGTCAGGAGTGCCGCGCTCGAGGTCCGAGCGAAGCTTGGCGACTTCGTCTTCCAATTCACGAAGCCGCTTCTCTGTTCCCTCACGCTTCCCCTCTTGGCTTTTGGCCAAGCGAAAAAGCCGCTCTATGTTCTGCGCCAGCGAAGCTCGCGCCTCGATATGCGGCCCCCACAGTTCGCGCTGCTCGGAAGGAATCTCCAAAGTTTGATGAGTTTTGATCCATTCACCGATGGCGCGCGCCGGGTGCTGAAGTTTTGATTCGAGCTCGGCTCGGACCTTTTCCAAAGCTTTCTCACGCTTTTGAAGTTTCACACGCTTGTCGTGCAGTGGGCTTTTGGCTTCGGCCTTGGCGCCGCCCCGCCCGCCCATTCGGCCCGACGAATTGCCCGAGTGACTAGCCAACCACTGGTCGCGAATCACAGATAGCGGGCGCGAGTCCTCGCCGATTTTCCAGTTCTCTGGAACTTCCATCGGCTTAAATTCCGAGATTTGCTTTTCGCCCGCAATCGCCCAGAGATTGCGAAACTTCGGAACGACCAAGAATTTTAGGACATACCCTTCGCCAAATTCGAGTTCAAGCTGTGGCTCACGCACAAACTTTCCAAGACTCACGCCCGTCAACCTGCGCCCCACAAAAGCCGAACGTAAAAACAGCTCCATCGGCCGCCGAATCTTCTGAGGATCAGGCGGTTTCCCCGAGGGAAAGGGCAGAATCAGCGGCGCCGACTCGTCAAAATCAAAGACCAGCCATTTGACCCGGGCTTCGTGGAAAAAACCAAGACGAAGGCTGCGTGGTTCCGAACCACCCTCTGGCCGCTTACGACCATCGACCAAGACTTCTTGCAGCTGGGCGCCTTGCCAAGCCGAAACCTCTAGCCCTGCCTCCTGGATTTCCGCAATCGACATCTTCACAGGATTAAGACTACGCCCCGACCTCCCTCCGGTCGAGTCAATCTTCTCTCGCGAGGCGCCGATAAAACTTCATGCGCCCTGATCCCGCATCGCTTTTTAAAATGTCCCAACTAGTCGACATGGTCGAACATCATCTGATGAACGCCATGGTTGAAACCGATCGGCCCGATTCGATCGTCGAAACGGTCGTGACCGAATACATCCGCGACATGAAAATGTCGGGAAAAATTCCGTTAGTTTGCCTGCAAGAAGTCGCAGAAGAGTTACGCGAGATGGCGCTCGAGGTAATTCGCAAGCGCACCTACGGCTGCCACACCCTTGCCGAGTATCGCCGCCGCCCTACACGCCGCCACCCTTAGCACCACTGTTCGAGCGTGCCACGGCACGCTCGAAAGCTTCTGAAGTGCTTGCAGGAAGAAGCGATACTAATTGAGGGATTCTTTGTAGACGTCTTGACGAACTTCCTTGAGGTCATCGACCGAGAGCTTGTACTGACGCCCGCAAAACTCGCACGAGACATCCGTGGTTTCTTCATTCTCGATCATCCCATCCAGCTCGGGCAAGCCCAAGAGTCCCACGGAACGCATCACACGTTCTTTCGAACATCGGCACTTGTATTCCACATCATGCTCGTGATCGAGCTCGATGAGTTCAAAGTCTTGAAGCAGATCGCGCACCAGATCTTCCG
>CAKQVW010000281.1 GCA_934277865.1 uncultured Pseudobdellovibrionaceae bacterium
CGGTATGGATTTGGCCGCGTAGCCAGGTTCACGTGTCTTGATGAAGTAGGCGTTTTCGGCAAAGCGCGCGCAGTCAATAAAGAGTGGGATACGATAGTCGGCCAAAATCTGCTTGGTCGCACGCAGGTTTTCCATAGAGACCGGTTGGCCGCCGACGCTGTTGTTGGTCACGGTCATCACAAAAAAGGCGATCTCAGAAGACCGATCCTCGAGTTCCTGTTTAAGTGCTTGCAGGTCGACGTTGCCCTTAAAGGGATCCTCGGCTTGGGTGTTTTTGTTTGCGGGATCCGGTAGGTCGATAGAAATGCCGCCAGCCGACTCGATATTCGCTCGTGTGGTGTCGAATTGTGTATTTCCTAAAACTCTTTGCCCGGGCTTCAGCAAAGCTTGGCAGAGCAAGGCTTCGGCAGATCGTCCCTGATGCGTGGGGATCACGTGCTCAAGGCCCGTCAGATTTTGAATCGTCCGCTGAAAACGTAGATAGCTGGTTGAGCCTGCATAGGATTCGTCACCGAGGAGCATCGCCGCCCACTGGGCGCTGGACATGGCGCTGGTTCCGCTATCAGTTAGAAAATCAAATGTGACGGTATCGGCCGGAAGCGTGAAGAGATTGAAGTTCGCCGTCTTGATTGCGGCCTGTCGCTCGGCAGCGGTCAAAATCGGAATGGGTTCCACCATTTTAATTTTGAATGGTTCGAAGATCGTTTTCATATTTCACACATCTCTTTCACATTTAGTGGGCTCAACTGGGCTTCAGCGTGGCAAGGCGTCGCCAGTGCGCTACAAGACTCCGCGTTTCATTTGGTCGCGTTCGATCGAGTCAAAGAGGGCTTGAAAGTTTCCCTCCCCAAACGACAGGTGGTTTTCTCTTTGGATGAGCTCAAGGAAAATGGGTCCAACCAAGTTCTTCGTGAAAATTTGCAGCAGATACCCGCCGTCGTCGCCGTCGACAAGAATATTGAGCCTTTCGATTTGGCTGCGATCTTCTTTCACCTGCGGCACTCGTTCAAAAACCGAGCGGTAATAGTCGGAGGCGATGTCGAGTGTTTTGATCGAGGTGTCTTGCAGCAGTTGAATGGAACGAATCAAGTCTTTGGTTAAAAAGGCCAAGTGCTGGATGCCGGGTCCTTTGTACTCTTCGAGGTATTCGTTGATCTGCGATTTGGCTTCGTCGGCTTCGTTGATCGGAATGCAAAACTGTCCTCCCGGAGCGCGCAGGGCATACGAGGTGAGTCCGGTTTTCTGGCCGCGGATGTCGAAGTAGCGAACTTCTTCGAACTCAAAAACGGTTTTATAAAAGTTCGCCCACTCTTGCATGGTGCCTTTGAAGACGTTGTTGGTGAGGTGATCGATCAAAACAAAACCCTTGTCCGGAACAAGAGTCGGGTCCTGTAGCTTCTCAAAACCCAGTGTCTCGCCTGCACCTACAAAATAGATCAGGCTATCGCCGATACCGAAGATTGCGGGAATGGGGTTGCCACGAGAATCTCTGTAGTCACCTTCGAGGCAGGGCCGTGCACCACGGGAGACGGCTATTTCATAGGCGCGCTTTGGATCTTGAAAGCGCCACCCCATCGCTGAGATCGAGGGTCCGTGCTTTTCAAAAAATGAATTTCCAAACGAGCCAGCTTCGGAATTGACCAAGAATGTGATCTGATTTTGCTGGTAGCACTCAATTTGTCTATGGGCGTGCCGCGCGACCTTTGAAAAGCCGAGCTCACGAAACAACCGATCAAGACTGTCAGCGCCGCTGTGAGATTTGTTGAATTCGACAAATTCGACGAAGTCGATGCCTTCAAGACCAATGACGTTATTTTTCATATGGTACGACATTACGCCTCGGATCTGTCAAAAAATAGCGCAATGTTTGGGATATCTATGTCAGAATATCTGACATAGATGAGGGCGCTATGTAAGGAGGAGGTCTCATGGAGATCACGTTGGAGCAGGCAAAGGTGTTTGACGCTGTCGCGCGAGCCAAGACCGTTCAAAAGGCCGCCTTGGAACTGCATCGGGGCCATTCGGCCGTGCTCTAGTCCTTGAAGACCCTGGAAGACCAAGTTGGTTTTTCGCTGTTTGACCGATCCGGCTACCGCAATCGCCTCACCCTGAATGGAGAGAAGGTGCTTCAGCATTGTCGAAAGCTGCTGGAGGCCCGCCGTGAACTTGTGGATGCCTGTCTGCAGTTGAAGACGGGATGGGAGCCTTCGCTCAAGGTTGTGTACGACGAGGTCATCGATTTCAATATAATTGGTGATGCGCTGATGGGACTCAATGAGTTGAAGCCGCCGACCGAGGTAAAGGTCTTGTCGGCTCATCTTCGTGAAGTTGAATCACTTTTTGTGGCCGAGCACGCAGATCTCATGGTGACGGTCTCTCCGATCATGGATCATAAAATCCCCACCGCTCGAATGCGTCCGATCTATATGAAACTGGTTGCGCAGAGCGGGCATCGTTTGAACCAAGTGCGCCAGGGGAAATTGAAATTGGAAGATTTAAACCGTCACACACATGTCACGATTAAGGCTCCTGACTCGGCACTTGGACTCAGCACCGAGTCGTTTCGCTTTGATTCTTATCTCTTTGTTGGGGATTTCACCACCAAGTGGAGCGCGATTCGTAAAGGCATCGGCTTTGGTTGGCTTCCGGACTACCTGATCGCAAACGATCTTGAGAAGGGGGTGTTGAAAGTGTTGAAGACAGAAATCGCCAACTCGGTGAAGTTGCAGCCGGTACTGCTGCATCGGCCTCAGGAAAGTCTTGGTCGAGCCGCAAAGGAGCTGCTGAAATTTCTCAGGTAGTTTTCTGACATCGTTAAAACCGATAGGCTTAAGCATATTATTCGATTTTTGATATAGCGGCAGAACCGTTATCGTCTTCTTCAGAGGTCGCAATTCGATAGGAGGAGACTGTGGTTGTGTCGAAAATGAGTTTCGTAAAGTCGTTGATTGAATCTCGCGATGGTGTGCACCTGACGACATACCTGGAAAATCACGGAGATCTGCACGCCCTACGCACTCAGCTGCGCGGGTCCATAGACTATGCCTACGAGAATTTGGCGCCGGTGATGCAAGCGCCGATGATTGGGCGGTTGCTCGATCCTCTCGATAAACTCTTTTCGGAACCCGACAAGCTCCTGCAGATGAAAGGGAACGTCGGAATCTTTCGCAACCAAGCGATGTTTCGCATTCTCAATATTCCGGTGCATGTTTCGTCCGGGTGCCACGTGGCTTCCAGCTTTCACGTGAAGCCGCTTCTCAAGTGGCTGCAGACAGATCAGGAGTTTCTTCTGATTTCTGTCACGCGGGTGTCTGATGCGCAGATCGAGGTGTCAATTTACTCTGGTAATCGCGCAAGCTTCCGACAGTCTGCCGTCAGCCTGTTCAGGCTTGAGCAGCTGGAAGCCAAGCAGGGGATCGAGTTTGAGTCGCTGCAAGAGGCGCTAGATGTCCATCAGGAGTACGCGGCGGCGAAGACCTTCCTTTGCGGAGAGCGAAGCCTCTGCGAGCAGGTGAAGGCCAATCTGACGTTGGCCAATCTCGATGAGCGCTTTGTTGGCGTCGTGGCCGATGCACATAGTCTGGAGGAAATCTGTCGCGAGATCCGAGTGTCCATGATGTTGCATGCAAGAAGAAAGCTCGAGTCCACGCTCAACGAGTTCATCTTGGCCGATCTGGAAAGTCGAACTTCAAAAAATCTCTTTCAGATTGCGCAAGCTGTTGTGAAAGGGCGCGTGCGGAAATTGATTGTGTCCGACGAGGTGCAGATTTTTGGCAAGATCGATCGTCGTTCGGGCGGTCTGGCGATTCATCCTTTTGACTTGGATCACGAGGACGACGACCTGTTGGATGATCTCGCGCAGATGGTACTCAGCAAGGGTGGCGAGGTCTTTGTCGCCAGCAAAGACGAGATTCCAAACGGCAGACCGATTTTGGCGATTTACGAGGATGATGGGAGATATCCACTCAGGCTCGAAAATATCTCGCACTTTGAAGTGCCACGCGAGCACTTGGGGTAGCGCCCTTGCGGGGGAGTTGTTAAAAACTGCCATGAAAATGGGCTGAGATGCGGTTAATTTCGATCTCGGCCCGCTTTTCCGGAGAAATCGTGTCTGTTTTTGCTTTCTGTCGTTGACAGGAAGGGGGCTAATCTCAAAT
>CAKQVW010000282.1 GCA_934277865.1 uncultured Pseudobdellovibrionaceae bacterium
ACTCAATGACTTCGCCGTCGCTTACGAGATCAATGCCTACACAGAAGACGCGAACTCCATGGCGCAGTCTTACTCCGATATTCACACGGCAATCCAAGCGAGCTTCAAAAAGCACGACATCGAAATCATGTCGCCAAACTACATGGCCGTGCGAGATGGCTCACCCTCGACCATCCCCGAGCAAGCGCTCCCATTCCGGCCAAACGCTCCTTAGAAAAAAGAAGGTCCAAATGGGTGCTGGCAGTCCCCCAGCACCGTTTCCGTGTCACCTAAGCACCGCACTCGGCTCGCCGCTAGAAATCGCAGACCTTCATGCCCGCCGCGGTCTGCGGTCGCGCAAGACAGCGCGCCACCCACTTCTCGACAGTCGCAAAGCCCTCTAATCCCAAGCCATCCTTGGCGCCATAAAACACCTTAAGGCAATGCACCCAAGGCATCATCGCCATGTCCGCAATCGAGTACTCGCCGCCAACCAAAAAGTCTCGACCACCGCGCTCCCCAGCCAGTCTTGTATCAAGCACTTTCAATAGCCGCTTGCTCTCGTTCGCATAGCGCTCGACCGGATACGGATGCTCACACTTGGCTCCAGCGTATTTATAGAAATGGCCGAACTGACCAAACATCGGCCCAACACCACCGACTTGAAAGAAAAGCCACTGCAACGCCTCACTCTCAAGACGAGGGTCTTTCGACAAAAACTTTCCAGATTTTTTCGCGAGATAAACAAGAATCGCACCCGACTCAAACACCGCGAACGGTTTTCCACCAGGCCCATCTTGATCCACGATCGCAGGAATCTTCGAGTTCGGATTCACCGACACAAACTCGGGCTTAAACTGATCGCCCTTCATGATATCAATCGTATGTGGTGTGTACGAAAGCCCCATCTCTTCCAAAGCGATAGAAACCTTCTGTCCATTCGGCGTGGCCAACGAATAAAGATCGATCACGGTAACCTCCTATACCCCTCGCCGTTTAAACTGCGAAGAGCGCTTAAGGTCTCAGATCCTACTCGCTTTGCGCGAGTTCTTTGAAGTAGGCGATGGCATTTTCTGAAGCCCAGTTCTCGATTCCCAAAACTTTTCGGATCAGTTTGCGATCGCGGCCAACGATGTAGCTCTCCGGCAGCTTTCCGACTCCGTAATCTTCCATGACCTTCTTCTTCTCATCCCACCCGACATAAAACCCTTTGCGTGGAACGCCAAAGAGCTTCGAGAACGCTGTGAGATCATTCAGCTCGTCATCCATGGACACAGCGACGATCGCCACCTTGCCGTCGAGAGCCTCAACCAGCTTCAACATCGAAGGAAACTCCTCAACGCACGGATTGCACCATGACGCCCAGAAGTTCACTATCACAATAGGCTCCTTGATATCTCCCAGCCGCAAAACTCCCAACTGGTGCGCGCCTTTCGCCGGACCATCTTTTGCGGATCTCTCATTTGCGTTTGCTTTACCATTTGCGGTGGCAGGCGCAATGGCGGGCACTTCGATGTCCGGAACACCGTCTCGCTCAAACCGGTCCACAAATGAGTAGCTCTCCGGTGCGATGTCCATGTCGTACTTCTTCTGTAGCGCAAACCACGCCGCCGCCAGGACAACCAAAAACACAACAAACCCAAGACCCCAAGTAACCTTCCGACTCATTCCCGCTCCCTCAACAACGACCCAGGCGTCCACCCAAATCATCGGAACCAAACTTCGGCCAGTAAAAAGCAAAAAGGCTGGGGACACCAGCCTTTTGCTTCGCTCAACCTGTCTGTCTGATAAATTGCGTATTAAACGCGTACCGAAGCCGCGTGCCGCAACCTACCTGCAGCAAATTACTTGCGGTTTTTGCGCTGAACGGCGCGAGCCGTGCGCTGAAGCTTACGAACACGCTTCTTCTTCGCCGCTGTCGCCTTAGTAGCAACGCGCTTCGCTTTCGCCTCAACCTTTTTATCAACTTCTTTCGCTGCTTTCTCTGTAGCGTTGAAATCAACAAACTGGATGTAAGCCATCTCAGCGCGATCACCAGGACGCATTCCAAGTTTCAAAATGCGGGTGTAACCACCTTCGCGATCTTGGAAACGAGGCGCGAGGTCCGACATGATCGTCGCTACGACCTTCTCGTTTGGATAACGAGAAAGAAGGAGGCGGCGAGCATGCAAGGTGTTCTTCTTGCCTACTGTGATTGCCTTTTCGACGTGGCGGCGAAGTTCTTTCGCTTTAGCCAAAGTCGTCTTAATGCGGCCGTTTTCAACAAGCGAGTTCACCAAGCCACGGAAAAGTGCCTTGCGTGGGCCTGTCTTGCGACCAAAATGTTTCACTCTTGCATTGTGTCTCATTGTCTAACTCTTCTTTCGCGGAGAAGCCACCGCCCACCGTGATCTTCTTGGTCAATCATTCGACCTTTCAGATTTTTCAGCGGGCCTCGCTTCTCACACCATCAATTACGCATCTTTACGAGGAACTGCCGTGTTTGGATCCCAACCTTGAGGAGGCCATCCATCGACCTTCATACCCAAGTGAAGACCCATCTCCGAGAGGATCTCTTTAATTTCGTTCAACGACTTACGCCCGAAGTTTTTTGTCTTCAGCATCTCAGCTTCACTGCGCGAAACGAGTTCGCCGATGAAACGGATGTTGGCGTTCTTCAAGCAGTTTGCCGAACGAACCGAGAGTTCCAAGTCATCAACCGAACGGAACAAGTTCTCATTGAGAACGGGTGTCGATTTGATTTCTTGTTCTTCTGTCGGCTCCATCGCCTCGTCAAACGTGAGGAAGATCTGAAGCTGTTCCTTCATGATCTTCGACGCCAACGCCACAGCCTCTTCTGGCTTCAGCGAACCGTCTGTCCATGTTTCGAATGTCAAAGCATCGTAGTCTGTACGCTGCGCAACGCGCGCGTTCGACACATGGTAGTTCACCTTGCGAATCGGGCTGTAGAGAGCGTCAACACCGATGAAGCCCACCGGAAGTTGATGCGAGTTCTCGTCAGCTGCTACGTATCCACGTCCAAAAGTCACAAAAAGTTCAGCATTGAACTTCGCGTTTGGACCAAGAGTCGCGATGTGTTGATCGGGATTCAAAATCTCGATCTTGTCATTCACTTGAATATCACGAGCCGTCACAACACCTGGACCCACTTTTGTGATCCGCAGTGTTTGTGGCTCAGGGCTGTGTTGTTTGAAGCGAAGCTGCTTCAGGTTCAAAATAATGTCTGTCACGTCCTCACGAACGTCAGGCATAGTCGAGAACTCGTGCAATACGCCATCAAACTTCACGGCCGATACAGCCGAGCCCATCATCGAGCTCAGCAAAATGCGGCGAAGCGAATTGCCAAGAGTTACCCCGTAACCGCGCTCAAGCGGACGGATGATGAATTTTCCATATTCATCAGTCAGTGTCTCACGCTCAACTTCATAGCCTTTCGGCTTAATCAGATCGCGCCAGAACTTGTAGTAATGCTCTTGCATGCTGCCGCCATTAAAACCTTGGTTATGCCCTTGCACCCTTAGTCTCCTAACAATCGCCTCTTTGAGGGATCCAAACAAGCCGAGCTAATTTTCCTCGCGCTCGTGATCTCTCAGATTTCGGCGTCTCGTTTATAACCTACGCTACATCGATACCAGCTGCGCAACTTCTAATTAGAAGCTGCGCGCAAATCCCGCTTATCGCGAGTAGTATTCGACGATCATATTCTCTTCGACAGCCAACGTGATGTTATCGCGGCTTGGCTGATCCTTCACAGTACCTTTGAAGGCACCGTGGTCGGCTTCCAACCAGCTCGGGATTTCACGCTTCTTCGCGCTTTCGATCCCACCGAGAATCTTGTTCATCGCACGGCTCGCTTCGCGAACTTCCACAACGTCACCTTTCTCAAGGTTGAAGCTAGGGATGTTGTTTTTGCGACCGTTGACTGTGAAGTGGTTGTGCTTAACAAGCTGGCGCGCTTCGCGACGGCTAGTTGCAAATCCCAATGTGAAGACAACGTTGTCCAAACGAGTTTCAAGAAGACGAAGAAGTTCCGTCCCTGTAACGCCGCGGCGACGGTCTGCCTCTTGGAAGTACTTGCGGAACTGCTTCTCGTAAACGCCATAGTAGCGCTTCGTCTTCTGCTTCTCACGAAGCTGAAGTGCAAATTCCGAGAACTTCAAACGGCTTTGACCATGT
>CAKQVW010000283.1 GCA_934277865.1 uncultured Pseudobdellovibrionaceae bacterium
GTTGAGGCCCGCATAGAGGCGCCAGTCTGGAGAGGCCATGCCTTGAAGAAGTTCGGTGCCTCCGCCGACATGCAGGGCGAGGTTGGTGGTGTAGTCGTGTTTGACGCCAATCAGCCATTCGAAGGAAGTGAGAGATCGTTCGTTGAAACTCGCGGTCGAAGTTTCGGCGGGAAGCGAGCCATACACTTCGGTGATGAGTTTTGTGCTGAATTGCGGGAAGTGGTAGCTGGCGGCGGCCGAGGCAATCCATTGATTGCCAAGCGGATCTGCGATTGAGCCTGCGATCTTAGAGCCTTTTGAGCGAGCTCGGTATCCGAGGTTTCCACCAATCGCCCAACGTCGAACCGTCGTGTCGGCCGCGATTTCAAAGTTGAAAGTCGGCCCCGCGTCCTTTCCAGCGAAAGGGTTGTTTTCAATCAGATTGAAGTTGGTGGAGGCGACAAAGGCGAGGCCTCCTGTGGAGTCACCAAACAGACGAAGTTTGGTATTGGCGCGAAACTCGGTGATGCCGGTGGAGGCGAACTCGCCTCGCGAGCCCGAGCTGTCGCTGACTTGTTGTTTGAGTACTTGTGGAAGACTGAAACCGATGTCCCAGTTTTTGGTGAGTCCCATGCCGGCATTGAAATCAAATGAAGTGAGTTCGTCGGTGAAGTTGAGGCGATTACCAGGAGTGGTTTCAAAATATGGGAGAGAGTTGACGGCGTGATTGAGAAAAAGACCGATATTAAATACGCCGGGTTCGAGGGTCTCGGAACTTTGCACGGTGACAAAGTCGAGGCCGTTGGAAGTTGGGTTGAAGTTCTGAGCGTCAGCGCCAACCACATTGGCCACGGAAGCTGGCGTGTGGAGCAGCGTCAACGCAAGAAAAAGGAAAGAAAAAACTGTTCGCCAGAATGTGTTTAGAGGACGGAACAGTTTTGCGAATATCAACACGATGCAGAACTGGTGTCTGTTCATAGGAAGATGAGAACATAATGCCTGTGGTTCATCAAGAAACCGATAAGGGAAATGGAGATCACATGAGATTTGTAGCGAGTTCGACAATTCGATCGATGGTCATGACCGGACTTGTTCTTGGCGGCCTCTTCGCCGGGCTTAGTCATGCGGAGGCAGCAGCGGATGGCGAAAAGGCGCTTTGGGTGGGTGGTGCCGGTGGTTTGATGGTTCCCAATAAAAGCGGGACCACTGCGCGTACGATGTTAGGCATCACGGCCGGGGCCAAGATCGGCACCGAACTTGGTCTTGGAGCGTACTATTTCACGTCGCAGAAAGATGAAGGCGGAGTCGTAGGGAAGTTTGATAACGACTACTACGGTGTGGAAGGCACATATCATTTTGAAGGTGAAGCCAAGGGTGCGTATTTTGGCGTCCGCCTTGGGATTACCAAGATGGACTTTGGTTCATCGCCGAATCAAGTCTCAGCGTCGCCATTTCATGCGGGATTCATCGCGGGTTACAATCACTGGATCACCGACTTCTTGTCTGTGGGCGGTGACATTGGCTTTTACTCGGTTTCAAAAGGTGAAGCGACGTCGCAGTCGACAGGAACGACTGTTTCGGTGGATAGCTACTCGGCGCTTAACTTCTTGGCGACGTTGAAGCTCTGGCTTTGAGAAGCGGCCGTTTGGAGCGCCGGCGCTTGGCTGTTAAAGACGAGTGCCGTGTAGAATGCAAACACGGTCACAAGACTTAAGAAGCTCGGGAAAAAGGGAAGTAGGGTCGAAGCCAGAGAAGGCTTCTTCGTGGCACTGGGAACTGTTGTCTCACTCATTGCTTCTAAGTTGACGCGGCATGATGGCCGCCGTCAAGTCGAAACAAATGGGCTCGACTGGTTGATTGTCTGGCTGATCGTCTGGCTACTTTCTAGTGAGCGAAGTGAAGCTAGGTATTCGGAATTTGTCCTAGGAGTTTGTCTGCAGACTGTTTCGAATTTCTTCGAGGGCGTTTGCATCTAAACGGTACTCTCGCGACCGCTCGGCACCGCGTGCATCTTGGAAGATCGTGGGCGACCCGCGAAACAGATCTCCTCGTGCAAGATCGAAGTCTTCTGGTTTGATTCCCAGTCGACTTGGAAACCAGCTGATGAATTCTCGCTGCGGACCTCGGCAAATCATTTGTCGCACCTTGGTTTTTTCATAAAGGGGATCACCGATGACGCGGACTTCGCCGATTCGATTTGGCTTTTGTTTTCTCGCAAAGAGGTAGGACACGGTGAGGCTGGCGTTTTTGATTGGCAAGTCGGCCTCTAATTTGTCCCACCAATTCGGTTTGAAGTGAGGTGTGCGATCATGGCACCAGTCGCGATCACTTTCTGTAAGCAAAGGGCAGGCGTCGGCGTGTGGGCAGGGTGCCCAAATAGAATACCCACGCGAGTGCAAGACCGTGCGTAAGCCCTGAAGGCGACGGCCGTCTTCTTGGGTGGCGGGCTCGAAGATGGCCAAGGCCTCAAGGGTTGGATTAGCATCGAGGAAACGTTCGAGTTTCTCGGCAGAGCGTCCTTCGGTAAGAACGTAGGAAAATACCGCGAGCGTGGTTGGAGATTTGGTCTCGGCGATTTTCAGTGATTGAAGATCGGCTTGTCGGATCGACACCGATTGATCGCTGCGAAGGCTGTGTTTGGCGATGTCCGCGGCAAGCTCGAGAATCTCATGGGAGATGTCGGTGAGTTCAAATTGCTTGAAGCCCGCGTGGGCGGCGGCGAGTCCAATGGCGGCGGCTCCCGAACCAGCACCAATCTCGGTGATATTTTCGAGGCCATCAAAAAAGCCCACATTCAGGGCGCGAAGACTGACGCCGTAGACGCGCGATTGATTCAATGGGTGGAAGTACATCAAGAGAGCTTCTTTGGCGGCGGGATCTTTCCAGGGAGATTTTGCATCCGGCAGCGAAACATAATGATTCGAAAGTTTCATGACGTTGGCGGCGGTGAGTTTTGACAAAGCGCCATGTCGTGCAATTGCCTGAAAGGAACGTTCGAAGATCTCCGGCGTCTTGAGAGTTCGCTGATTTTTAACCTGAGCCATGATTTCTTCTACCAGATTAGTGTTGTTTCGGAGGAGCATAAAACCACGGAGGTCGAACCATGGCAAAATCCAAGAAAAAAAATGTCGCGCGTAAAAAGCCGGCTCTTAAAAAAGCCAAAGCCAAGGCCAAACAGACAAAGCCCAAGACTGTTGTGAAAAAGACGGTCAAACGTGCGGCTGTGGTTAAACGCACCTCCGCTCAATCGGTGCCGGCGAAAGCCGGAGTCAGTATGGCTCCCTCGTTGGTTGGAACTCACGCAAGCCAGTTGATACGTCCAGCAACGGGCCAGAAGAACCTATCGCTTCGGGACTTTGAAGGACGTCGCGTGGTCCTCTATTTCTATCCCAAGGACAACACACCTGGTTGCACGATCGAAGGACAAGATTTTCGTCGCCTCGCCGACGAGTTTGCCAAACACAACACGGTGATTTTGGGAGTGTCTAAAGACAGTGTGAAGTCGCATGAGAACTTTAAGGCGAAGTATGAGTTTCCGTTTGATCTGATTTCGGATCAGGAAGAAGGCTTCTGCGAAGCCTTTCATGTGATTCAGAAGAAAAAGCTCTATGGCCGCGAGTACATGGGAATCGAGCGTTCGACGTTTGTTGTCGGCGAAGACGGGCTGGTGCTTCGTGAATGGCGCAAGGTGAAAGTCGATGGCCATGCCGACGAGGTTTTGGAATTTATCAAGACCCTTGATTGATTGGGAGCTTGTTCATGCGCATCTATGATTTAAGCCCAACTGTCAGTCACACGACTGCCGTGTTTCCTGGCGACGTGGGCTTTCGGCGAAACGTGGCCATGAGCTTTGAGGCCGGTCATCATCTGACTTTGAGTTCGATGGAAACGACGATGCACATTGGGACTCACGCCGATGCGCCCAATCACTATGCGGCGGGAGGTGCGGGCATTGATCGGCGAGATCCGTCGATCTATGTGGGTGCAGCACGTGTGGTGAGGGCAAGGGTCGAACGCGGCGAGCGTGTGGGTATTCACCACCTGCCGGAGTCGTTGCAGCAGATTTTGGAAATATCTGGAAGACTGCCGGCGAGGCTCTTGATCTGGACTGGGACGTTTCCCGATCCGCAAAATTGGAATTCCGATTTTGCGAGCCTTGAGCCGAGCTTGAT
>CAKQVW010000284.1 GCA_934277865.1 uncultured Pseudobdellovibrionaceae bacterium
GCTCCTGTGGGTCGGGCCGCAAATACAAGCAATGTTGCGGTCGGAACTGACCGATCGCCCAAGTCTCTCACGGCCCATTCCTGCCGGTGGAGCCTTAGTCCCCTACTCTTCGAAGCAGGCCTCTCGGATCGGATTTTCCACTGACGATTGAGCAGGTTTCACCTATATGGTGTGGATAGACAGGAGGCGGCAAAATTGCGCAACAAGGCACACTTTGATATAATTGTCAACATTCCACTTGAGGAAGAACTACGGGCATTTTTGAATATTTTCGAGCACAAAGAAGATTTTTCCAACGACGCCCAATACCGATGCACAGTACATACTGGCACCGAATTAACCATGCTGGTAGTTGTGCAGGATGAGATGGGGAAATCATCGGCCTCCAACTCAGCTACTGAGGCGTTGAACGAGTTCTCCTGCAATCTATTCATTTGCTTGGGGATTGCTGGCGGCCTCTCGAAAGATCTTAAGCTTGGCGACGTTTGCTATTCAGGAAACGTACTAGATGTTAACGACAACGCGAAAACGACAGACAACAAGGAAGGGGGCATCAGTTTAGAACTTTCACCCTTCACATACAGGACCGACAAAGCGCTTTCGCTAGCTCTGGATTTTGTTCGCCGCGATCCGATTTCTAGAACGAAATATGAAGAATGGCAGCAAGGCCGTTCGGTAAGGGCAAGTGAACTTGGGCTTGAAGAGATCCAAGACAAAAAGGGGCAGAATCCACAAAAGCCAATACCAAAATCTATGGGCGGGACGATCGCGTGCGGAGTCGTTAGCGCGGGGAATAACTATAATGATAAGCTTAAACAAATCGACCGCAAAGTACTCGCCATCGAGACTGAATCCGGCGGCATTTTCAACATAACATCTAGGAAGGGTGTGAAAACGCTAACCATAAGGGGAATCTCAGACTACGCCGATCCAAACAAAGCTGAATTGGAGGCGGGAACACAGGACGCTGTCAGGGTTTTGGCGGCAGAGAATGCTGCAAGTTTTCTGAAGTTCCAGTTGGAAAACGCGAAATTTGTGGATCGGATCCGATCCTCACATGAATCAAGCCCGAACTTGGAGGCAGCCACCGAAATCTCTTCAACGAGAAAATCATTGGAGGATCTTGTTCTCGGTGGGCAAAACTTTATTGACGAAAGGCTTCGCGAGCTATCACCGGAATACCGACTTCATCCGAAGGGCTATCAAATGCCTCTCCCGTCCATTGTTGAAGAAAATCCCAAGGAAGGGCGTCGGCGCGGGGCTGAGCCAATTCATGACATCGTTGATTGCCTGCGAAAGGAAGACTATATCTACATCGCGCTTGACAAAAGCTATCCAGACAAGAGCGTTCCCTGGGTCATCGCAGACCACCTGATCCGAAGCGAGATCGACAACGTCCAATTGCTGCCGATTGTGGTCGATGGCAACGACATCAAGCCACCACACTACTCGATAGAAGTGGCTGCGCCAGATGTTTTTGTGGGTGACCAAGAAAACCGTCAGGTCGTCATCATCTTTGATGGACTTCCACTGTCCTCAAAAACCCGGACAAAATTCATCTTAGATCAGGTCCAGCAGCATAAGCGTGCAAAATTTATCTTCATAGATCGCACCGAAGCCAATTTCTTTATGCAGAGCGAGTTTGCCAGTGCGGTTTCTGCTACGGCTTATCGGCTATGCGAAGTGTCTTTCTTGCAGATGGCGTACTTTGTGCAAAGAAATTTCGAGATGAACGGCTCAGAGTCAGAGGTTGTTGCAAAGCGCCTGCGGGATACCTTTCGAAAATTTCATCTAAATGCGCACCCAGCTTACTTCGCTGGCATTCCAAAAGAAACGCTGTCGGCGCTTATCCAAGCTAATCGAAGAAGTGAACTTATGCAGCTCGGTGTAGATGGGTTTCTGACATTCCTTGTAGCGGGCGATCAGGCAAAAATCACACTAAGCCGAACCACTAGAAGTAAATTCCTTCGTCAGCTTGTCGTTGAGTTGAACGTCAACAAAAGGAGCTTCAATGAAGCTGAGCTGGTGGAATACACTGCGGAGTTTGCCGCACACTACGATTTTGACATAAAACCAATCACGTTCATTGAAGAGTTCACCAAGTCAGGAATCTTGTTTTTTGACGACGACCGGGTTCGAGTTGCAATCCCGTTTATTGAGAGCTTCCTATTGGCTCGTGAGCTGGCATCTAAACCAGAAATTGCGGCCCAGTATTTTGACTTGACAGACTATAACTTTGATCTAGCAACCTTTGATCTTTATTGCGAGATTCAGCCTTGCGAGCGAGTGGTTTCTGCGGTCGCGGAATTGCTTAAGGACAATATTATCGACAATAAAGGTGAGCAGCATATTCTGCTATCAGACCGTATTGACCCATCAACCCTGATAGCCGTTGACAAGTTGGGCGCTCTTCAAAATCAGATCGAAAAGGCGGCACGCGACATTGTAGACGACAAGAATACAACCGCGGAAAAACAGCGGCTCATGGACATAACTGAACGTGTTTCTGAAAGAGCGAGTAAATCCAGCGTTGCAGCGTTCGAAACAGATGGCGAAAGCGAAAGTTCGACGGACAGCGGTTCCGATCGTGAGGAGTTTGAAGCTGCGGTAAATCGACTCTCGGATTTGTCTTTTGGCACGATGGTAGGGACCCTGCTTGTTGGATATGGTGCAGAGCATCTTGATGCTGGTACGAAACGACAGCTTATAGTTTCGGTGGCGAAGAATGCCGCTAAATTAATTGATCAATGGACTGAGTTCAATAACAATATTGACTTTGGATCCATGAAGAAAGACCTAACGTCTGACGAATTTATCGACGAAATGATGATCAAGTATCCAAGCGACACCAAGCGCGAAAAATTGAAATCGACGATTTCTGACTACGTCGACATGATGAAATTCTTATGTGTGTCGGGACCGTTTAGAAAAGTTATGGGGAGTCTAGGAGAGCATGCCAAGAACCCAGTTCTTGGCAAAAGTCTCGCTGCAACTCAAATTGATGAGCAATTCGCTGAACTAATTAGGGTGATTTGGCTGTCTGATCTTGAGTTAGGTTATGGTGAAGACTTGCTGAATGAGAAGACGAAGGCACTCCCCAACACCTCTTTGTTGCGCATTTGCATATCAGAATATTTACTTAAGCAGGTTTACTGGACTCATGCGAGGAAAGACCATCGCCTCAAGCTGCTCGATATCGCCGAAAATGTCCTGAAAAAAGTATCGTTGAGGATCGACAGTTCACAAATCAAAAAAGCCATAAGAGACGAAACAAGGAATGACGACGATTTACAATGAGTCAGGTCAAAGAGGTGAAAGAAAATTCGAGAAATGAGGAATGGGATATTCCCTGAAATTATGATCAGGTGATAGCCCAATAACAATGACCGATATGACGGGCTGTGATATAGTCGTCACCGACGAAACAAGAGTGACCGCATCGGGCCGGGAGCACCGGGCAACCCAGGGACGGACAGAACCAACCCAAGGTTTGCTTCCTGCCGTCCCGCGCGGGCCTGCCGGACGACAGCTTCTGCGCGTTGCGTCGCTCCCCGAGCGAGCCCCGAACGGCCGCTTTCCGCCCAAAGCGGCTTTTAAGGGTGCAGTCGTGGTCAGGCCGTCACGATGGTCTGCGAAGGCGATACCTAGCAGTGCTGCTTTGCGTAGGTTAGTCCAGAGCGTCGAGGCTGGGCTTTCCAGAACACTCGCCGTGGCGCCCCGACTGACGCTAACTTGCGGCGGCGGCCCGTTGCTTTTTCGGTCACGGCTAGAGCATGTCGCGTTTAATCACTCCCATATGGGTCCAGTGCTATCACCTGGGTGAACCGCACCGGGTTTGCCGGAGGCTCCAACTCTTGAGTAGGATGGAGCATCATGAGCAAGACCACGAACAAGTTTTCCCCGGAAGTGCGCGAGCGGGCCGTGCGGCTGGTTTTCGACAACGAGGGCCAGCACACCTCCCGCTGGCAGGCGGTCATGTCGATCTCGGCAAAGATCGGCTGCACGCCGCAGACGCTGAACGACTGGGTCAAGAAGGCTGAGGTCGACAGCGGCAAACGCGCAGGCGTCCCAACCGTAAGCGTATTCTGCGCCCCACCTTCCGGCTGTCACGGTAAGGGGCACATTGGGCCATGGTGATTTTTGGAATGGG
>CAKQVW010000285.1 GCA_934277865.1 uncultured Pseudobdellovibrionaceae bacterium
AGTTTGAGATCTCGGTCCGCGACAAGAGCCACCTGACACAGGTGATGGCGGACCTTCAAAAAATTCCAGGAATCATCGCCGTCGAGCGGTTCTAGCCCGTAAGGCCGTAGCGACACCCAAAAAATCTTTCCGCGCTACTGCACGGAAAGCAGCGAAGGCCGTAAGGCCGTAGCGACACCCTTAGAATCGGAAGCCGAGGCCGCCGCGCACGGCGATCAGGCTTGTCGAGACGTCGTTCGAAGGCGGGAACATGCCGTACTCGGCTGTGAGCTGCAGGTAAGTCGAACCACTCATGACATAGTTGAAACCAGCTCCGCCATAAAAGACAGTCGTCGAAGACACGCGGTTCACATCCAGAATATTGGACGCTTTTGAAACAGGGAAGTGCAGGCCGAGTCCGCCCATGACGAAGGGTGCAAAACCTGTCGGAGCAAACGAGTACTTCAACATGAGGTCCACGACGGCGTAGAGAATTTCACTGGCGACGTCGTCCTTTTTGACGTTGAAGGACTCTGCGCCAACACGCGCAAGCAGGGCGAGATCACCGGCGACAGGAATATCTGCGAAACCACGGAGGCTGAAACCCGAACCAGTCATGGCTTGTTCAGCCGCATTGGTCTCTTTCACGGATTGCGAATCCATGGCGTAGCCGCCCAGGACACCGATGGTCATGTCTTTGAAAATGGTCGCGGCACCGGCGTTACGAGGGCTGCGGCGTTTTTTTGTGCTTGTGTCTTCGGCCATGTCTTCGCCTTCAGGCTTCTTGCCGCCACCGCCACTGCCGCCACTACCAGAATTGGCAACCTCCATACCGGCCTTGGCTTTTCCTTTGGTGACTTTCACCTTGGCTTTGCCGTTTTTGAATTGCAGTACTTCGAGAATTGCTTTGCGCTTTCCACCCTCTGTTGCAAAGAGTTTCGCGCCCACTGCGACGTCGCCTTCGTCTTCGCCAAACGAAACAATGGCTTGCGAGCCTTTCACGCGTTCCACCGTACCGGCTTCGGTCACTGCTGGCAGGATCAGCAAGAAAGTCGCAAAAACAGATGTGGCGGCAGAATTTCGTAGGTGTACAAACATGATGGACCTCGCTCTCCCCATTGTAGGAGAAGCGACGGTTCGGAGGCATCGCGGAGTGTGCATTCCGCTAGGAAATCCAGACAATTGGCGAGCGTAAGTCGTAGAGTGAGGAGCTTGGAGTTTACCGCAATAAAAAAACCGCCCCTGTTGAGGGCGGCTTTTTTGGCTCTTGCCAGTATCGAAGTCGTGTCCGGTTTAGAACGGAATGTCTTCGGACGTATCGAAGCTAGGCTCCGGACTGAAGTCTTGGAAACCGCCTTCGTCTGGTTGGTTTGTGCGTGAGCCGCCTCCGCGTGCAGCCGGTGCTCCACCGTAGCTGCCAGCTTCTGCGCGCTCGCTTGGTCCACCCAAGAACTGCACAGTGCTCGCGACGATTTCTGTCGAGTATTTTTTCTGACCTTGATCTTCCCACGACCGAGTTTGCAGACGGCCTTCCACGTAAACCTGGCGTCCTTTTGCAAGGTGACGACCGCAGATCTCTGCCAGCTTTCCCCATACAACAATGCGATGCCATTCGGTGCGCTCTTGTTTTTGTCCCTCTTTGTCGACCCAGTTTTCACTGGTCGCGACACTGAGTCGGGTCACTGTTCCACCGTTGCCCACTTGACGTGTTTCGGGATCTGCTCCCAAACGACCAACGATGATGACCTTATTGACTCCTGCCATGACTATTCCCCTCGTACCGGCTCGTTTGCTTGGAATTCGGGTGCCGGAAACCCATGTTTTCAAACTGCTCGCCAGACTAGATACGACGAGGGAGACGTGGCAACCGATCCGCAATTTGATGCTGCGCGTTTCGTGGCGCGAGGGGCTGCAAAGCCAAGCCAGTGGCTTAATCGAAGGCTGCGGCCTCTGAGAAATTGGGGGTCATGCCGAGCTGCGGAAGACGTAGGCGAAAACGGTACTTCGTGATGGACGCAGTCGCGGCGGCCTTCTGCTTATATTTTGAGATCAAAAGGTCGATGGCCTGCCCCAGGAACGAGCCCATGAGCTTGTCCGAGACGCTCAATTCGATGTTCAAATCGACATCCGAAATATTTGCGTTCATGCGCCCACCACCACCGCGAAGTGCGAGTCCAAGTTTGCCTCGCATGCGGCCAGAGAGGGCGTCCGTGGATTGCCCCAAGACGAGCTCTTCGATGGCAAGATTGCCTTCTTGCAGGCGGCCTTTGAAATCCAGTTTGCCAAATTGAAGCGACGGAAGTTGGACAGGGCCCATGCCAGGAAGGGGAATGGAGATCGCCGGAATTTCAATCGACGTTCCAGAAAGCGAAAGGCTTCCCGCTGGATTGGATTGAAAACTAGGATCGACGGAAAGATCGAAGTCGGACGAAAGTTGGCCCTTTGCCGTGAGGCCCAAGAGGCCCGCTCGTTTCAGCGAAGAGGTCAGCGCACCAACTTGGATATCAGTCGCCGAGCCTTTGATGTCGTGACGGAAAGTTGCCGGTGCGCCGTCTTTTCCTTCTTTGCTTGCCGTTTTCAGCGACGCTTGAAGAGAGCCTTCGAAGAGGCCTGAGGCTGAGACGCTGCCACCAGGAGCTCCACCGAAGAGGGTGCTCAGCGCAGGTGATGCGGACACACGATCGGCCTTGAGTGCTGGCGTTCCGGGACGCTCGAATTCGACTTCTTCAAGGACGATGGCAAGCGGGGTGCCGATGCCGAGAGACACATTTTGAAAATCCAAGGCTGTGCCCGGCATCAATTTGGAGACCTGCGAAGAGGCAAGGCCTCGAAGATCGCCGTAGGGGAAAATCACAACTGCCCAGGCCAGTGCGATGAATGGCAGCGCCAGGATTTTCCACTTATGGCGAATCGGGAATTGGCCAATTCCTTTCAGGATGGTGAGGAGCGCGTCCAAATTGAGTTCTCCTTCTTACTTGCCTTTGCCCTTGGCGGCCGCAGCTGCAGGGGCGGGGATGTCGAACGTCACGACTTTGTAGATCACGTCGAAGTAGCTTCCTGGATTTGATCCAGGTTTGACCTCGAAGCCAACGATCTTCGTTGAGGCGCCAAGATTGCTAAGCCCGTGTCCGATGTCGACAATCTGCGTGAGGTTCAAATTGGCGAGGCGGAGTTCGACTCCATTTTGACGAATCTCTTTTGGAATGAAGCGACTCGCTCGAGGCCCAGCATTGTCATAAAAGGAAATCGCTTTGATTTGCTCAGGTTGAACTCGTGCGCCCATCACGGCACTTCGTGCGCGCGACTCGAGCATGGCGTTGTCCATCGCTGGTGCCGCGGGTGGGGCGCCTGCCGACTTTCGTTTCACACGGTAGAGATCAAGAACGAGATCGCGGTTTTCCTCAAACAGCGCCAGGTTTTCGCTAGCTCGCGAGAAATACGCCATCGGGACTTGAAACAGCATGTAGGCAAATAAAAAACCAGTCGCCGCCAGCACGGCCCTTTGTGCAACGGGTGGTAGCAGCTCGTAACGCTCTCGAACTTTTTGATAGAGTTCGGATTCGTCGAGCTGGCTCTTGGCCCCTTGCAGCGATTCAAAAATCTTTTCGCGAATCTCTTCGAAGGCCACGATTTAGTTCTCCGGTTTACGATCGATTTTCATACTGAAGGCAAAGGGCTGTCCAGGAGCTCCGGCGCGCAGATTTGTAGGGGTTCCTTTTTTTACGGTACCTTTGCGTGCAATGCTCTGAAGCTCTTTTTCTACGGCGGCGGCAAGATCTGGTCCGAGCACGCGACCTTCGATGACGAGATCGTCGTTGTCGAGGGCGATGTGGTCCACTTCCAGGCCACGGCCTTCTCGCGGCGGCAATTGCACCGGAAACTTCTCTGCCATGCGCACCACAAAATCCATCGCAGACGCGTATTCGTCGAGCTGAGCCAGGGTCTCGCGGTTTTTGATCGCACGGGTTTCCGTTGTGATGTAGCGCTGAATGCCGTCGGGCGTGGCCGATGAGCCTCGCAGGCCGGCCACTTGCTGTGCCGCTTTTGTGAGAAGCGCATCGGATTCATCAACACGCACGAGTGAAAAGTCCTCTCGCATCACCGAGTACACCGAGAACACGAGGAAAATCCCCAGTGCCACCTGCATGGTGG
>CAKQVW010000286.1 GCA_934277865.1 uncultured Pseudobdellovibrionaceae bacterium
CCGTGGACATTCTCGTCGGCCGCATCGCCAAGACCGACCCGGCCATCGAAGCGATCGATTCACCAGGAGTCTATTCGCTTCACCCGCGCTCACCAGATGAAAGGATCACGGAAAAGACGATCTTGGAGCGGCCTTGGGCCCGCATTGTGGTCGTGGTGGATGTGACTCAGATGGCGCGGCAACTCAGTCTCGTCCGGCAGCTCAAGCAGGGCTTTGAAAAGCTCGGTCTGTCCGCCGGCGAGTTCCGCGACCGAGTTCTAGTGGCGCTGACGATGGGGGATCTTCTCAGCGATGGTGGAAAAAGCCTTCGCCTCGACCTCTTAGAGTCGGAAATCGGTGCGCGCGTGATCTTGGTTCCCAATCGCGGCGACGACCTCGAGAAATCTCAGCTGTGGACGTGGATTCACGACAATGCGGCGCGGGCGCCGGTGCAGTGGCAGAGGTCCGACCTTGCGACCCCCGGAAGTGGGGTATTTCCGCCGCTTGAGCTTCGGGAATCCAAGCGCATCAAGGACCTCGTTTTTGGTCATTCCGAATCGACTTCGAATTTAGCTCGAGAGCGGACGAGGAAGTTAGATAGGCTCTCGTTGCATCCAGTTTTTGGTCCGCTGGTGTTTTTGGCGGTGATGGCTTCGATTTTCTCGATGATTTTCTGGGCGGCTCAGCCACTGATGGAAATCTTTGAAGCGGCCTTTTCTTGGGCCTCGGAGGCCGTACTCGGGCTCTCTTTTGTCGATCCCGATCACCCACTCACGCGTCTTCTGACAGATGGAATCATCGCCGGCGGCGGTGCGGTGGCGGTGTTCATCCCGCAAATTTTCATTTTGTTTGTGGGTTTGGTCTTTTTGGAAGACAGCGGTTATCTTTCTCGGGCGGCGACCATTGTGGATCAGCCGCTTCGCAAGGTCGGTCTCGGTGGGCGCTCGTTTGTGCCTTTGCTTTCGGGATTTGCCTGCGCGGTGCCGGCGATGTTGGCAAGTCGTGCGATCAATTCCAAGCTGGAGCGCCTGACAGCCTTGTTTGCGATTCCATTGATGAGCTGCTCGGCTCGTCTCCCGGTTTACGCGCTTCTCTTGGCGTTTTTGTTCCCAACTGAACCGGGTCTTGCCGGGTTGGTATTGACCGGGCTTTATTTCGGAAGTGTGGTCGCAGGCGTCGTTGCCGCCGGCGCACTTTCGCGCATCCTGGAGCGACGTGAGCCAGGGTTGATGGCGCGTTCGTTTCTTGCGCTCGAACTTCCTGTCTACCGCAGGCCACGGGCTCGTCATGTTTTCTTTCAAGCGTGGCTTCGCACGAAGTCCTATGTGAAGCGCACGGGACCGTTGATCATCCTGCTTTCGATTCTGATCTGGGGCGGAACCAACTTCCCACACTTTCACTCGCAAGACCCAGCTGACCGTTTGGAACACAGTTATGCCGGAAAGCTGGGGCACTATCTTTCTCCTGTCTTTGAGCCGATGGGCGGGGATTGGCGCACCGGTCTCGGGTTGATCTCGGCCTTTGCGGCGCGCGAAGTTTTTGTTTCGACGATGGCTGTGATCTTTCATGTGACCGAAGAAGATGGACCAGAGGCGGAAACGAAGATGCAGGCCGGTCTTCTTGCCGAAATGAGAGAGGCTCGCAACAAAAACGGCGAGCTCTTGTTTACGCCGGCGTCAGTGGCGGGGCTTTTGATTTTCTTCATCATTGCCATGCAGTGTCTGTCGACGTTTGCCGTCTCGGCGAAGGAGTCAGCCTCGTTAAAATTCGCTGTGGGCCAGCTGGTCGTATTCAATCTGGTCGCCTACGTCCTGGCCGTCTCGGCCGTGCAGGGCCTTCGAGTGCTCGGGATTCCCTAACAAAATCCTGACAGAAGCTGGGCTGCTCGGCCTGTTATGGTCCATCCATGATGATGAGAGGACGATTTGCGCCAGGCAATCTCGGCGACCGTGTGTTCGGTTTCGTCCTGCGTTTTTTTTCGTGGTCCACCATTGCGCTCTTCATTGGCATGCTGATTTTTCTCGGGCGTCTCTCCTGGGAAGCGATCAAGACATATGGTCCAAAATTCTGGGCCGGCACCGATTGGAATCCTCCGATGGAGGAGTTTGGTGCAGCCCCTTTTATTGTCGGCACTCTGGCCTCAAGCTTCATCGCTGTTTTGATCGCAGCGCCGGTGTCCGTGGGAACGGCAGTTTTTTTGCGCGAAATCGCGCCACGCAAGCTCTCAAACATCGTCGCGTTTTTGGTCGAGCTTTTGGCGGCGATTCCTTCCGTCGTTTACGGGCTTTGGGGTGTTTTTGTTTTGGCACCCGTGATGCGAGATCAGGTGCAACCTTTTCTCGCAAAATGGTTTGGTCCGGAAACCTACTTTGCCTCCGCATTGGGGCATTTGGCGACCGCGCTGCTTTACCCCTTTTCTCTGATCGGAAACCTCTTAGGCATCTGGCAAATCTCGCTCTCCGAGCTCTCCAGTAAAATGATGGCCATTGCGCATGGCCTCTTCGATGGGCCGCCGTTGGGGCTCGGCCTGCTGACGTCAGGCGTGGTTTTGGCGATCATGATCATCCCAACGGTGACAGCACTTTCGCGTGAAGTGTTGATGACGGTGCCGGATAGCGTGCGAGAAGGGGCATTGGGTTTGGGTGCCACACGCTGGGAAATGATTCGAATTGCGCTTTTACGAACGGCGCGCGCAGGTCTTGTGGGAGCCGTGATCTTGGGGCTTGGTCGTGCGATCGGTGAGACCATGGCGGTGACGATGGTGATCGGAAACCGCAATGTGATTCCAAACTCCTTGTTTGAGCCGGCGCAGACAATGGCCTCTGTTATCGCCAACGAATACAACGAAGCCGATGGTCTTCATCTCTCGAGTCTTGCGTTTGTGGGTCTCTCACTCTTTCTGATCGCGCTGCTTGTGAATCTTTCGGCGCGGCTCTTGGTTCGTTATCTCGAAAGGGGGCGACGTGCTTGAGTTAGCCGCGCGTGATCGTCGCCGCCGAATCACGAATGTGATTGCCATTGGTGCACTCTGCGTTCTGGGCTTTTTGGCCATCACGCCGCTGTTTTTTATCTTCTCATACTTGATTTTGCGAGGATGGGGCGGGCTCTCGTTGGAGTTTTTCCTCGAGATCCCAAAACCAGTGGGCGAGGCTGGTGGCGGCATGGCCAATGCCATCTCAGGGAGCCTGGTGCTATTGTCGCTCACAGCGGCCTTCGGAGGTCCCATCGGCATGCTGTGCGGAATTGCGCTGGCCGAATTAAAAAACAGCTTCACCGCAAGAGTTCTCCGCGTCGCGGTCGATCTCCTGACCAGCGTGCCATCCATCGTGATTGGTCTTTTTGCCTACGCTGTCGTCGTGGTGCCGATGAAGGGGTATTCGGCATGGGCCGGCGGCTTTGCACTTTCCATTGTCACGGTCCCGATCGTCGCCCGATCGACCGAGGAGATCTTAAAACTCGTCCCACGCACCGTTCATGAAGCGGGGCTTGCGCTGGGGATTCCGCGCTACAAGGTGCTTTTGCGTTTGATCTTGCCAGGTGTGCGTTCGGGGATTCTGACGGGCGTCCTACTTGCGATGGCGCGTGTGTCGGGAGAGACGGCGCCGCTGCTCTTTACGGCGTTTTCCAACTCGTTTGGTTACCGTGGCCTATCCAGTCCGACAGCCAGTCTTCCGGTTCAAATCTACACCTATGCATCCAGTCATGACGAAACTTGGCGGCAGCTGGCTTGGACTGGAGCCTTGGTTTTGGTCTTCGTGGTGTTCTGTTTGAACCTTTTGACGCGGTTTTTGGTGCGAAAGAGTTAATGGTGAAAAATGGCGCTTGATGTCAGCCCCGAATTCATTCAGAAAACCGGTATGGGAAATCTCGACGGCCAAAACACTGAAGCCAGTCAAAAACAAACCGCACTGGAGACGGTGAAGCTCTCGGCGTGGTTTGGTGATCATCACGTCGTCAAAGAGATTTCACTTTCGGTCGAAAAAAACGACGTCTTCGCGCTCATCGGTCCATCTGGCTGCGGAAAGTCGACCTTCATCCGTTGTCTCAATCGTTTGCATGAAGAAGGCGAAGGTGCTCGCGTCAGTGGAGACGTCTTCATTCAGGGTCTTGGGAAGTCCGGGGGCCGCGACAACATCTATCAAAGT
>CAKQVW010000287.1 GCA_934277865.1 uncultured Pseudobdellovibrionaceae bacterium
CGCCTGTAAGTCTAGTTCAGTTTACAAGGCGAGGGCTTTTGGTTAACCGCGTCCCCGCCAGCCAGGTATCCTACTGGCTATGAAAAACGCCGATCTCAATCCCAAAGCCGGGCACGAAATCCGAATTTTTGGATTCACCCTGACCACCCTCGTCCTTTTTGCTCTCATCTTGGGAATCTCAACTGGTCTCGCCATCAAATCGCTGGTCACTTCGCCCGAAATGTTTTCATTTCTCGTCGATGGTGTGTTCCGCGTCGGCGGCGAGATCTTTTTCTCGTCATTGAAGATGCTGGTTGTGCCCGTCGTTTTTGTCTCGATCGTGTGCGGAGTTGGCGCACTTGAGGACGTCAAAAAAATGGGCCGGATCGGCGGCAAAGCCCTCGCGCTTTACACAGCCACAACCGCTCTGGCGATTGCGATTGCACTTTCAGTTTCTAACATCATCAACCCGGGCGAGAGCTTTCATCTCAATACGCCTGCGACGTTTTCACCGAAAGAGCCTCCCGGCTTCGCAGAAATTCTGATCGGCTTCGTTCCGGCCAATCCATTTAAGGCAATGGCGGATGCCGACATGATTCAGATCATCGTTCTGGCGATCTTGTTTGGTGTTGCGATGTCGATGGCGCGAGCGCCTGGAAAGCGCGTTTTGTCGCTCTTTAATGACCTCAACGAAGTGATCATGAAACTTGTCATGATCGTCATGTGCATCGCACCGATCGGCGTATTCTGCCTGCTTGCTGGCGTCTTTGCCAAACAGGGCTTCGAGGCGGTTGCTCCGCTTTCTAAGTACTTCGGCACCGTCATGATCGTGCTGGTACTTCACTTCAGTCTCGTCTACATGGGCCTCCTCAAATTTGTCGCCAGACTGAACCCCTTGGTTTTTTTAAAGAAGTTCCAAGAAGTCATGGTCTTTGCGTTTTCGACGTCATCCAGTAACGCCACTCTTCCGGCCAATATGGAAGTCTGCGAAAAGCAGCTCGGCGTCGATAACTCAGTCGCCTCGTTCACGCTCCCGCTTGGCGCAACCATCAACATGGATGGAACCGCAATCATGCAAGGGGTGGCGACCGTCTTTATTGCTCAGGCCTATGGTATTGAAATAGGCCTACAAGGCTATCTCATGGTGATCTTGACGGCGGTCTTGGCTTCCATCGGCACGGCGGGCGTCCCAGGCGTCGGACTCGTCACTTTGGCGATGGTCTTAAAACAGGTGAATTTGCCAGTCGAAGGAATCGGCCTCATCATCGGTGTCGATCGGCTGCTCGATATGTCTCGCACCGTCGTGAATGTCACAGGCGATTCCGTCGTCACTTGTGTCGTCGCAAAAAGCGAAGGCCTTCTCAACGAGAAAGCCTTTAACACCCTCGACACCTAAAGCTTCGCGCAGGCCTCGAAGCCAAAACGCGGGCAGCGCCGACTTAAGACGCTGCCGGCAAAGTTAGTTGCCAAATAGACGCTTGAAGAACCCTGTGACCTTCTGCCCAAGCGACGCCGATTTTCCAACCGGCTGCGGACGACTGCCACCTTTGTTTTTTCCCTCAGGGCCACGATTTGCGTGTTTGCCCGAGCCATTTTTGTTTCGCCCGCCACCATGGCGATCTTGATGACGATCACCGCGTTTGCCGCCCGCGTGTTGCGGACGTGCCGGCATCGGAGCATTTGGATCACGTGGCTGAATCGGTCCACGGCCGGACGGCTGCGGACGTGGTTTTTCGATTGGACGAGAATCTGGTCCACGGCTCTCTGGTCCACGGCCTTCACGTTGGTCACGACGACCACCGCGCTCTCCGCCGCGATCGCGACGTTCGCCACCGCGACCGCCGTCTCGGCCACCATCACGACGACCACCGCCAGGGCCACCCGACGAGCGACGCCCGCCGGGCCCACCGCGACCACCGCCCGAAGAGTCACGCGGCCCACGGCCTTCGAACTCACGCGAGAAGTCTTTTTGCGAGCGGTCTGATTGCATGGCCTTGAATTCTTTCGGCAGGTTCGCCTCTTCGACGAAGTCGGTGTCCACCTTGTGCTTCAAATAACCTTCGACACGCGAGAGCGCGTCGACATCACGGTCACTGACCAGCGAGAACGCAAGGCCTTTGGCGCCAGCGCGGCCCGTGCGACCAATGCGGTGAACATAGTTTTCCGGATCATCCGGGAGCTCGAAGTTGATGACCATGTCGACACCTTTGATGTCGAGGCCGCGCGCGGCTACGTCGGTCGCAACCAGGATATTCTTGTCGCTATCGCCCTTAAACTGCTCCATCACGCGATTGCGCTGCGACTGTGTCAGCAGCGAAGAGATCGCCACGGCCGGAAAACCGTTGTCGTTCAAGAATTGCGAAATGCGCGGCACGTTCATTTTGAAATTCGAAAAGATGATCGCCTGACGCGGACTGTGTATTTTCAAGAGCGCCAAAAGGTGCGCGCCTTTTTCGTCCTGTCCAACGTGCAGGATCTTGTCCTCTACGTTTTCTGCCTTGGCCTGATCCCGCGAGACGTTGAATTCCACAGGGTTGGCGCCAAACTGATAAGCGGTGTTGAGAACATCCAGGTTCAACGTCGCCGAGAACACCAAGAACTGACGCTCTTTTGGTACACGCGTGAGGATGTACTTCATGTCGTCTTTGAAGCCCATATCGAACATGCGGTCGGCTTCGTCAAACACGATCGCTCGCACCTGTTTCATGTCGACGAGGTTTTCTTTGTAGAGATCGATCAAGCGACCAGGCGTCGCAATGACGAACTCCACGCCACCGCGAAGTGCTTCTTTTTGTTTGTCATAGGAAACGCCGCCGTAGATCGAAACCGCCCGGAGGCCCGAGTCGGAGCCAAACTTGACGGCATTTTCGTAAACCTGCTCGGCAAGTTCGCGAGTGGGGACCAGCACCAGAATGAAATTCATCGGGGCCCAGTCCGGAAACGCTCGCGCCAAAAGCGAGGCGCGGTGGTCGGGCGTTGGGCCATCGAGATCGGATGCCGGCGCTGCGGGCGCGGCTTCGGAAGAAGGTGCTGCCGCCTCGGGCGCAGGCTCTGCCGCTGGTTTGTTCGTATCACCCGAACGTTTGGCATCTTGCGCGCGCAAGATTCGCTCCATCAGAGGCAACAAAAACGCGGCCGTTTTACCCGTGCCTGTTTGTGCCAATCCGGCGACGTCTTTAGCGTCGAGAATAGCCGGGATTGTGTGTTCTTGAACTGGGGTGCACTCCTGAAAACCAATTCGATCGAGAGTGGCTTGTAGAGAGGGATGGAAATGGACGTCTGAAAACTTCACTGCGGACTCCGCTGATAGATGGATGGGCGTCATCCTGCTGAAAGGCGATTCGCGTGAGTTGTGAGATCGATTCGGGAGGCACCGGCCTCCGCGATCGGGCCGCTAGGCGGCTGACCGTTGAATCGAGCGATTCGCTGCAGGGGTTAGTTAGGGTCGACATTCTAAATTTTTTAACTTTTTAGATATTTACTCTGTCGGACAAGAAACCGTGACGCTAAATGTTAAACACTGGATTAAACTCTCGAGAAACCTAACGGAGAGTGACCCTGTAAGTCAAAACTCTGCGCTTGATCTGCCTAATATTGCGACGCGTCTTTAGCCAGGAAGGCCTCAAGCGCAGCCGTGAATGCCTCGAAGGCCTCACTATGTACCCAATGCCCCACACCCGGAATCTCGACACCTTCGATACGCGGATTTTCTTGAAGCATCCGCTCATACACGTCACGCGTGAGATCTTTTGAGCGCCCGCCCCGAATCACCAGTGTCGGCATTTGAAGCTGGCGAATTTCCTGCCAGCGCTCGCGCTCGCGGCCTGAGGCCACAGCCCCTCGAATGCCGGCTTCGTCAAAACGCCAAACGGCACGGCCGTCCTCGGCCTCCATGATGTTCGCGTAGAGCCACGCTGCCAAGGCTGGCGCATTGGGCATGTCCGAAAACGCCTTGGGAAACTCCGTATCAAACCACTCTTTGGCGTCTCGCTTGGAGGCAAACGGCACCGGCACACTTTCCATCACACGCAAGGCCGTCGAAGCCGAGCTGAGACTGCGGTCCGGGCCGATGTCGACGATGACAAGTTTTTCCACATACGCGGGGTATTTGGCCGCAAAGGTGTAC
>CAKQVW010000288.1 GCA_934277865.1 uncultured Pseudobdellovibrionaceae bacterium
GAACTTGTGCGCTTTCACGTTCAAAGCTTTCGAGATCGTGCCTGTCGCAAGAACTTTCACGAGACCCGAGTGAATGAGTCCAGCCTTCTTCAAAGACTCTGGAGTCACGTCACCAGTCAGACCAGAAAGGTCCTTGAGGTTCACAACTTGGTATTCCGTACGGAAGTCTTTGTTGTTGAATCCCCACTTTGGCGAACGACGCATCAAAGGAGTTTGACCACCCTCGAAGCCCCAACGAACACGGCCACCAGCGCGCGCCTTTTGACCTTTGTGACCTTTACCTGCCGTTCCACCTTGGCCAGTCGCGTGACCGCGTCCACGACGCTTTGTCACACCTGTCGAGCCACGTTTCGGCATCAAATGCGAAAGAATACTCATTGGCCTTCTCCTTACTTCTCAACCTGAACGTCCAGCAAGTGCTGAACCTTCATGATCTGACCACGCATAGCCGGATTGTCGGCTACTACGACCGTCTGTTGGCGGTTACGAAGTCCCAAACAGCGAACCGTCTCGCGCTGATCTTTCGTGCAGCCGATTAGACTACGCTTCAATGTCACTTTAAACTTTTTAGCCATTTGCTACCTCGTCTGTTCAGACTTTTACTCAGCTCTGACCGCTTCGCCACGAAGCTGAGCCAGACCATCCAAAGTCGCACGAACGGCGTTGTTCGCATTGCGAGTACCAACACACTTCGTGAGGATATCTTTAACACCGACAGATTCCAGAACCGCACGAACCGCACCACCGGCGATCACACCAGTACCAGGAGCCGCAGGACGCATAACGACCTTTGCTGCACCAAATGTTCCGATGACTTCGTGAGCGATTGTACGACCGTCGATCAGTGGAACCTTGCGGAAGCTCTTCTTCGCGCCACGGCTCGCCTTACCGATTGCCTCAGGAACCTCACCTGCTTTTCCAGTTCCGAATCCAACATCACCCGTTTTGTTTCCGACAACCACAAGTGCTGCGAACGAAAAGCGCTTACCGCCCTTTACAACCTTCGCAACACGTTTGATCGCGACTACGCGTTCCTCAAATTCCGAACCGGCTTCTCTTCTATCGTTTGCTTCCACGTATAGCTCCTAATTCTTAGAATTCGAGGCCGCCCTCACGGGCGCCTTCTGCAAGTGCCTTCACGCGACCATGGTACAAGTAACCATTGCGGTCGAAGACAACGCTCTTAATGTTTTTGCCGAGAGCACGCTTCGCGACTTCTTTGCCGATCGCAGCGCACGCATCCTTGTTTGCACCCTTAACGCCATCTGTGTCGAGCGTCGAAGCTGCAACCAGAGTTGTTCCAGTCGCATCGTCAATCACCTGAGCATAGACGTGCTTCGTGCTGCGGAAGATGCAGAGACGGGGGCGCTCGGCCGAACCGACAACCTTTTTGCGGATCTTCAGCTTCTTTTTTTCTCGCGCTACGGCTTTAGTCGCCGTGTGCTTGGTAGTACGAATTCTCACTGTGCACCCACCTTATTTACCTGCCGACTTTCCTTCTTTGCGGCGAAGCTTCTCATCTGTGTACTTCACGCCTTTGCCCAAATAGGGCTCTGGCGGACGGAAACCACGGATCTTGGCAGCCACTTGACCGACAAGTTCACGGCTCGCACCGGTGACGGAAATATTAGTTTGTTTGTCCACTTTGATCTCGATCCCATCCGGAATTGGGAAATGGATCGGGTGGCTGTAACCGAGCGAGAGCTCGAGTTTTTTACCACTGACAGCGGCGCGATATCCGACACCAACGAGGTCCAAAGACTTCGTGAAACCAGTTGTCACTCCTGTCATCGCGTTCTGGATCAGTGCGCGGTAGAGACCATGAAGCGAACGCGCCTCACTAGTGTCATCCTTGCGAGTCAGAACGATCTGATTGCCTTCAACTTTTGCCGAGACCTCAGGACGCATTGAAACCTTCATCGAAGATTTCGCGCCTTTCACGACCACTTCATTGGTCGGAGAGATCGTCACTTGTACCCCGCCTGCGATTACGACGGGCGCTTTACCTACCCTTGACATACTTCACCACCAATTCCGTTACCAGAGGGTGCAGACCAGTTCTCCACCGAGACGCTGTTCTGTAGCCTTCTTGTCGCTCATGATTCCTTTGCTCGTGCTCAATACCGCAATACCGAATCCCGAACGAACTTTCGGGATTGCGTCGCATGCGACGTAGAGACGGCGACCCGGACGGCTCGCGCGATCCACTTTCGTGATCGCATGGCGGCCATCGTCCAAGTAGCGGAGGTAGATTCGCATCATACCTTGCTTACCGTCTTTTACGACTTTGAAATCACGGATAAAGCCGCCCTCTTTGAGGACGTTTGCAATACCCACACGTACTTTAGAACTCGGTACATCCACTTTTTCGTGGCGTGCGAGACCTGCGTTGCGTACTCGAGTCAGAAATTCACCGATCGTATCCATCTTCGCTCCAAATCGAAGTTTCTGTCAGATCGAGCTCGAGGCCCGACCACCAATCCGCCTATTTGCGGAAAGGCATCCCCAATGCTTCCAGAAGGGCCTTACCGGCCGCATCATCCTCCGCAGTCGTGCAGATCGTGATATTCATACCACGAACCTTATCGACGCGATCATAGTTGATCTCTGGAAAAACGATTTGTTCCTTGAGGCCCAAATTGTAGTTCCCACGTCCATCGAATCCCTTGGGAGGAAGACCACGGAAGTCACGTACACGAGGAAGCGCCAAGCTCACGAGGCGATCCATGAACGCCCACATGCGGTCGCCACGCAAAGTGACGCGAGCACCGATCGGCATGTTCTCACGCAGCTTGAAGTTCGAAATCGCCTTCTTCGCTTTTGTGATGACGGCCTTCTGCCCCGCGATCACAGTCAGCTCTTCAGCTGCCTGAGTCACAAGTTTCGGGTTCTGAGTTGCATCGCCCAAGCAGACGTTGATCACGACTTTTTCAAGACGTGGAACCTGCATCGAGCTCGAGCAACCGAGCTGTTTTTGAAGAGCTGCTACAACTTCTTCCTTGTAGCGCTTATGAACTCTATTATTCGTCGTGTGCTTCGTTGTTGCCACGGCCCACTCCTTACAGAACTTCCGGTGCAAGCGAGACGATCTTAACGAATTGCTTTGCACGGAGTTCACGAGCGACTGGCCCGAAAATACGAGTCCCAATCGGTTCTTTTTGGTTGTTAATCAATACCGCAGAGTTGTCGTCAAAACGGATGAATGTTCCGTCAGGACGGCGAACCTTACGAGAAGTACGTACGATCACGGCCTTCGCTACATCACCCTTTTTTACTTTCGACTGAGGAAGAGCTTCCTTGATCGAAACAACGATGATGTCGCCTACCGATGCGTATCGGCGCTGGGATCCACCCAGAACCTTGATACACATAACCTCTTTTGCACCCGAGTTATCAGCAACCCGGAGACGCGTTTGCATCTGAATCATACGTCCACCTCTTGAGTGCGACGACCAGCTTGCACAACTTCTTTCAAAGCCCAACGCTTCGTCTTGCTGAGAGGACGAGTGTGGACGATGCGAACGATGTCACCGATCTTTGCGACGTTTTTCTCGTCATGCGCTTTGAAAACCGAGCTACGGCGCATGAACTTTCCATATTTTTTGTGGCGAATGAGGCGGTAGATCTGAACCGTGATTGTCTTCTGCATTTTATCGCTGACGACTTCACCCACAACTTCGATCTGACGGCCGCGTCCGGCTACTTCAGGTTTTTTCATTGGCTATCAACCTTTCTTCCCACGAGAAGCTGTTTTCTTCGCCTTCGGAGCCGCCTTCTTTGCAGGCTTTGCCGTTGGTTTAGAAGCAGCAGCCACTTTGCCAGTCGCAAGTCCCGTCAAAGCCGTGTTGATACGCGCGATGTCCTTGCGGGCATTGCGGATCACCATTTGGTTCGCGAGCTGACCCAGAGAGTTCTTCATTCGAGCTTCAAACATCGACGTTTGGAGCTCCTTTTTCATTTTCACGAGTTCTTTTGCCGTTAGGCCTGAGATTTCCGAAAAAAACATGTCCTACTCCCGAGCCAAGAACTTGGTTTTCAGCGGGAGCTTGTGACCAGCAAGGCGGAATGCCTCGAGAG
>CAKQVW010000289.1 GCA_934277865.1 uncultured Pseudobdellovibrionaceae bacterium
TTTTGCGCAGCAGATGATAGGCCAGCACCCGCCCGCTGTCGGCGATCAGCAGGTGCTGATCGGCCGTCAGGTAAGCAAGTTTCTCCAACATCTGAAGTGCGGCACGTTCGTCACCGGACACTCTCAAGAAATCATCATACGCGCCATCAAAGTTGCCGACCTCCGCATAAAATGGAACGTAGTCCTTCAATGCTTCGATCGCCAGACGGATTCGGTTGACCGATCGACGTCCTGGAACATTGGACGCGGCATCAGCCGCCTTGCTCATACGAATGACTCGCTCCAAATATTTCAGCGAATCCGTGGTTTTGTTCAAACGATACAAACACCAAGCTGCTTTGTAATAAGCGAACGACGCCAAACGTGCGCGGCGAGCTTGAATGACTTTTTGATAGTTCTCAAATGCCTGTCTCCAGCCTTCATTTTCAAAGTAAAACTCGCCCAAAGCGAAGTGAGACTCTGTGACGTAGACACTCTCTGGATATCGATTCACTAGCTGGCGATAGAAATCTTCGCCCTGTTTGGTGTTACCAAGTTCAAAGTGATTGTAACCAAGGAAAAAGAGCGCCTGATCGATTTTGGGATCATTCGGAAAGTCGCGAACAAACCAATCGTACAGCTGAATGGCTTTTTTGTTGTAGTCGCGGGTAACCGTGAGATCCAAGCGTGGTTTCACCCGGGTTTTCTTCTCAACGAACGCTTTGACCTTGCGGTCATACTCCGACTGTTCGCGGAATTCCACCAGTCGGGCCTTTTCAACATAGCGTTCGGCCAAACGCAGCCAAATCTCACCACGTTGCGGACTCCGCCGAGCCTTTTGAGACGCGGCAAAAAGCGCACGAATCTCGCGATCCAGTAGCTTCTCGTACTCCGCTTCTTTTGTTCCCGTATCGTAGAAAGAGTTCGAACGAGGTGGCTTAACGGCCCCCATGCTTCTAGGCGCTTGAGGCGTTGGGCTCTGCAGGGCGCGCGACTGCGGAAGCGCCGAACGTTTGAGACTTCCACCAATGGAACCTCGCGAAGAGGCCGCTTGCGGACTTGGTGCAGGTGCAGCTGGTTTTTTCGCTGGGGCCGCACGTTTTCGCCGGTTTTGGCTTGTGTTCGCCGGCACACGACTTCCTGCCGCTCCTGAGTCGATCGCTGCAATCGAATCACGATTTGCCACTTCGAAGCCGTCGGCTGCAGATGCTGTTGCCTGCTGAACTGCGGCGACTGTTGTGACTGTCGCCAACCCGGAAACGAATAGAGGAAGCCATACTTTCGAATTCATCATTCGCACGCCTTTACGCCCAGATAGTGATAGTTCCCGATTTCATCGAGCCAGTATTCACCCTTGAAGGGCCAAAAATCGTAGCCGTTTTGAATGTAGAAGCTGCGATCTTGTTGACCGTCGACGGAGTCACGCACGAGACCTTTGCCGGCGATTTCCTTTTTTACTGCCTCTTTTTTCCCAGACAACATGTCCAAGCGGATGAGACTTGCCTGCTCAAAGTGGCCAGCCAACTCAACTTGGATCTTTTCTAAGTGACGACGGATCAAGCGCCCTGTCGCCGTCTGTGTTGCGACCAAGCGACGTTCTACAACCCGTCGAGCATAGCGCCCAACTCGCGAATCCCGCCACGGCGCGGGTGCTTGTTCAATGCGCTTCTTTTCGGCCTCGAGATTTCGAATGTACGAGAGATTGCGGCGAACATCCCCTTCACGCAGGACCTGACGAGCCACCAAGAACGGAACCTGAATCTGCATGGACGATTTACGTTTCGCGTTTGTCGCCTTTTTTATTTCTTCATATTGCTCGTCGATCTTGCGAACTTCGCGGTACAACGACGCCGCCGAGCTTGGCGAGGTGGACATCAACGTCGAGCGAAGCTCTTTCTGCACCGGACCATACACTCGTTCAAAGAGACGAAGTGTCGTCTCCATCTCATCGTAGCGACAGATGTAGTGATAAACGATCGCCCGAAGCAGGAGAGACTCCGGCTGATAGAAATCGTCGTAAAATGGCGAATGCAACGAGTGGAAGTTCGACAGCGCCGAACGGAATCGACCGTCTTGCAGCAGCGCCCATGTCGATTCAAACAATGCATCATGCCATTGTTCGGTGTCTCGTGGTATTTCGCGATAGGCATCAATTGCTTCGGCAAAAAGTTTTCTTTGATAGAGCGTTCTCGCTTTGCCCATCATAGCGTTGACGCGAACTTTGTTTGTCACACCTGCATCAGAGCTGACTTCCGCCAGGGCGCCGAAGACGTTTTCCGCCCGCTCCAACTGTCCCGCCTCAACCATGCTCAGCGCGATTTGATAACGAGCGCGGTTATAAAAGATCGAGGTGTTCCGAACGCGATTGAACTCTTTCACGGCTTCCGCGAAATCGCCGTCTCGGTAGCGGACTTCACCACGTCGGAAAAACAACATGTCTCTGTTGGACGCTGGGAAATCCTCTTCGTTGATCTGCTTGACGGCGTAATTCAAAAGAATATCGCTTTCGAGCGCGTCAGCTGCAACCGTCAGACGTTCAAGTGCCTGGCGGACATACTTATTCTTTGGATTGCTTTTGCCCTCTGAGCGAATGATTTCGTAATAAGGAAAGGCTGCAACTTGGTGCAGCTTCAGCTCTTGCAAGGTTCGTCCAAGAATGAATCGAATCTGAAGCAGGCGAATTGGGTTTTTCTCTCGTTCCAAGAGTCCAAAAAATATCTTCGAGGCCTCAAAATAGTCTCCGCGGCGAACCGCCTGACGACCACGATCCTCTTCACGCTTGATAAGAGTCGCACGTGGGTCTTGCACTCGCCGAGGAGCTGCCGTCCCTCCGCGAACTGTCTTCTGCTGGGATCGAGGTGTTTGAGTACGGTTTGCCGAAGATTTTTTCGTTGCGGGTTTCTTGGCTTTCCGAGTCGTCCCCGTCTGTGCGACCAATTCGCCAAACTCTTCGTCGATTTCATCCAGCGAGGCGATCGCTTCACCGGCGTTCGAATAGTCCATTGGCAGACGGGCCAGTTCATCAATCTCGTTTACAATAGAGAGACTGCGTTCAACCTGTTCAGGCGTCTGCCCTTGCTGGATGATCAAACCCGATGCAGGCGGCGCAAGGATCGGGATCGCAGCGTGAACCGAATGAGACGAGGAGACCAGTCCCGCGAGAGATCCGACAATGATGGAAGTTGCGCTGATTGGCAGTTTGCTGGCGAAGTTTTTTAAGTTTCTCATCGGTATGTCGCCTCCGGGAAGAACAAGCTCGCCCCTACAGTCAGGAAAAGGTTGTTGTAGAGGGAGTTTTGCGCCGCCCCAGCAACACCTGATCGTGCGTTATAGAAGTTCCAAGAGAAGTCCCAGCGAAAGGCCGCGGACTTGGTGATCGCAAAGATCTGGCCCGTTCCCAAATGAATCGTCGGCTCGGATCCACCCTGGTTGGTGTTCGTCATTCCCGCTCCAGCTGAGAAATAAAGATCAAACGTCGTGATCTTTTTGTTCAGGAAACCCATCTTGCCGTAAAGCGGAGTCCAGCGAAAATCGACGCCGTAGTAGTTTTGCGGCGAAACGAAGTTGGTCGTTTTCACCCCTCGACGTTCGCGAAGGTCTCTCGTAACGTCGCGTTCGCCGGTTGCAAGCACCATCACTAAGAGCTCGATGCCGATTCGCTCGGTGAACGAATACCCCAAGCGCCCGTTCACTCCGATACTGGAAAAAAACTTGTCGTTGAGAATCCCGTTGATTCCACCAAACGCCTCAAATCGCTGAGTCTTCGGCAAAAAACGCTTTTGAATAACTGCGATATCTTTGAACTCCGATAGCGAAGAAAGATCCGATACACCTTTTATATCCGTGTCCGTTTTGGGCGCCGTCAGAGCTTTTTGCTTGCCATCGTCAATGACCTCGGACGAGCGACGACCTGGATCCTCGGCATAAAGCTGCTCGATGGCATCCATTTCCCCTGGCACCGAAGACATAACATCGTCCGACTGAACATCTTGAAAAGTCGCCTGTGCATTTGCTTTCGTGTGAACCAAGAAACTTGTCAGAAGAATCATTGACCCGATCAACAGACCAGAGCGTCGGCCGGTACTTGCGTGG
>CAKQVW010000290.1 GCA_934277865.1 uncultured Pseudobdellovibrionaceae bacterium
CGTCGGGCGATGAGCATCGCACGGCGAACTGTTCCGTCTGGATCAAGATCGGCATTGAAGAAGCCCGTGTGTTTGGTCTTTCGTGCGAGTTCGCCTGTGCTGATCCATGCCCGTTCGTAGTTTCGCATCGAGTGTGGAAGCGTAGAGGTTTTCCAGCGCTGAATGGCTTGCGTGAGGTTTTCGGCAGGTGCGGTGGAGGCTTTGGTTTGCAGATGACGATCCCAGGCTTTTTGGAGGGAAATGGTGTCCAGTGTGGCCTCATCAACCGCTTCGACCCCGAGCAGGCTCGCTATTTTTCCGTGATCCAGAAGTTCATCTTCGTCTGTCAAAAATCTGCGGCAATAGTCATTGAGGACACGGCTGATGACGCCGCGAATATCGGCCTGCTGGGCTGGTGTCAGCGTGGTCATGACCGTGTCGATAATTTGATTGATCATGAAGGCATTGGCGTAACTTTTGAGCTCGGGCGTTTGGTCGAGCACGTAAAAGATCATATCGGAATCGCCAAGAATCGAGCCATATATGATCGGGGACTCTGCCTGATCAGGAAGGTTGATATCGATGAGGCGAAGGGCTTCACGCACATTGGTTGAGGCTTGTGAATTCGACTTCAGCCAAATCTTGATTGCGTCGTCGTCTAACGAGCTCATGTAGTTGGCGAGCGATTCGATCAATTCTGGTGGCACCGAGCGGTCAGCCGAGATGAAGGGGTCGATTCTCTTTAAAAGAGCGGCCTTTTGATTGGGCTGCGGCAGCCAGTATTTCTGTTCGAAGTAGCGACTGTAGTGTGCATCAAGGCACTGGTCGCGAAACGGGTTAAGTGTTTCGCCGACGTTGTAGCTTTCGATATCAAAGTACGACCCCATCACCACATTTTCTGAGTAGAGATCGATGGTTTCGGAAAGGTTTTTGTCGCTGTTGGAAACTCGAATTTTACTAGAGATCAGCTCGGAAATGGCGGAGATCGTGGGCAGATCCCGATTCGCCAGACCGCGGAGGTCGGACTGCACGTTTCTCAGGGCGCGAATCGCCGAATTGGGATCGGGCTCTGAAAATACGATATCGAACGCGACGATCTTGGCGCCTCCATCGACAGCGTTTTCAATGAGCTTTCCGATTTTTTCCCGAGGCCAGGGCCAGCGGCCTTCGCGTTCGATGGAAGCATCATCAATTGAAAGAATCGCAACACGATCGCTGCCGTGGTTTTCTCCGCGGGTGATTAGCCGAAAGTCGATAGTCTTGCGATGGATCTGGTCAAGGACTCCAATTAAAGAGCCGGCTTTGATGTCTGAGACACTGTGTTGGCTTTCGTAGAATTGAAAGGCGAGATAAGTCATCGCCGATGTGATCAGAATACCGATCGTCATGGGCGAGCTGAGTGAGTCCCAAACTTTGCTTAACTTTCCGTTTCGTTTTGATTCGCCTGTGCTCATAGTGATTGTGGCTTATCTTAGATAAGCTGCCAGACATGCGTCGAGATGATTCATGAAATCTGGTCCTCGAGGGCTTTGCTTGGGTCACAAAAATTAATCAAGATTATCGACATGGAAGCATCAATTCAAACAGTGGTCGTCGATGGAAAGTCGGTTGTGGTCGTTCATCTCATAGGGCGAACGGAAACAGAGTCGGTCGCCCTGTTTCGGCAGGCCTGCCAACAGGTGCTTCCTGGGAAGTCCGTGCTTTTTAATTTTCAAAAGCTGTCATTCGTTGGATCGATGGGCTTAAGAAGTTTTTTGGAGGCGCTCCATAGCTTGGCGCAAAGTACGAACACCGATGTCCGGTTTTGTGGAGTCAGCCAGGATTTTTTAATGGTCTTGGCTGCGACACCTTTGAGGTTTCGACCTATTCTTCCAGATGTTGATTCGGCCCTTGTGGGATTTGCCTATCCGGCCCCAGTTATTGAGACGCCCCCATCGGAGGCGTCTCACGCAGAATACATCTCGCTGACGGAAGAGATGGTGGAAGAATCTAGTGGTCAGGGTGACGGCGATCTGTCCGTCGGCAGCTGAATTCCAAAAGCTTTCATCTCAAGATCGCTAAGGATGATATCCAGTTTTTTGAGTTTAGCCTGACGGGCGGTATCGTCTTCGACGAATCCGACCTTGTCCAGAGCTTGATCGGCGACAGAAATGCGATTTGATTCGCGCTGGGCTGTTAGCTTTTTAGAAAGATCTGCATTGAGTTGTTCGAGAGCTTCGTTCTGGCTTTCCAGGGTTTGAAGTCGAATGCTGTTCTCTTGCCAAATCTCTCGAAGGCTTCGCAGTTGAGTTTCTGCCTTCAGCCGTGCCTCCTCGGCTTCAATACGAGTGCGATCAGCAATTTCCGCCTGGCGACGAGCTGTCTCAACAGTCGCACGCAGTGTTGCGCACTCTTGTGCCAGGTCGTTCATCGCGCCCTTCAGGCGAGACGTTTCGGCTCTCAATTGGGATTCTAACTCTTCCGAGCGTCTTTCGAAGAAGACCTTTTCATTGTTGGCGCGAGCGCTTTCGTTGGTCGTTTGATCGAGAACGGCGACTCGTTCATGAGCTCGAACCAAATCTGAGCGAAGCGAGGCGTTCTCTGTTTCAATCGTCTGAATTTTCTTTTCATATTGGTCAACGAGGCGAGCGCGATCGCGGTCTCCAGACGTGAGGCGGCGATCCGCCTCCGATTTGACATGCTGAAGCTCGTCTCGAAGGTTGGTGCAGGTGGATGACAGACGCAGGATCTCTGCCTCTTGATCAAGGAGCTTGATGCGCAGATCGTCTGCCTGACGCTTGCGAGCGACGAGACCTGGCTGAACCCAGCGTCGCACCCGGCGCTGATAGGTTTGCAAGCGGTCGGTAAATCGTTTTTGTTCCTGAAGCCGGCGCTGAAGCTCGGCACCTTCCATTTTTGCGAGGTTCAACTCTTCTTTGGTTCGCTCAAATCGTGTTTCGCTGGCGAGATGTTTGTCCGCGATGGAACGTTCTTTTTCCCGCAGAATTTCGATTTGCGCTTGAAGAGCCGCACGCATTCGCTCGGAATCGGCGATCTGGATTTCGAGATCGATGATCTGCTGTTCGAGTTGGCTGCCGCGGCGCAGGTGCACCTTCAGGCGGCTTGCCAGGTCCTCGGAATAGTCGATCAGGGTTTCAACCGTTGCCGTGTGCAACACGCGAGCGGGTAGCTCGTCGAGCTTGGGGGCCGGTGGAATCTGATTAGGCAGGGGAATATTGACTGGATCCATTGTCCTCCTCTTCGTCCTTGAAGAGCTGCTGTTTTCAGGCTCTCAGGCGAGTCGAGTCTGGTCAATTAGACGGAGGTCTAGAGTGTGGCTGAAGCTAGACCTAAGGATGGTTCACTGTCTCGTTCCTGGACACAGGTCAAGGTGAGTGGGCTTGGTTCCGATAGGAATTGCGATGGGTGCCGCAAAAATCGTGAAATCCGAGGTCGTCGAGGTCGCGGAAAAATCACAAAAAGAGGAAGTGATTTCCAATATGAAATCACAGATGCGAGCGAGTATCGCATCGGGTGGCGGCGTCGGTGTGTCTCCGGGAAGCTTGAGGCAGCTTGTGCTTTCTGCGGTCGTAGAAGAGAAGTACGACAAGGCGATCTCGAATCTCAGTGAGTATATGGCGTCCAAGCCTGAATATCCGGAATTTCAATCGCGCAGCGAACGGTATGTTGAATATGCGGCGGAATTGATTCAAGCGATTCGAACGAAGCGAAGCTTTCCTGGATGGAATGCGCTCAATATGTCGAAACAAAAGGAGCTTTTTGAAAGAGCTCTTCATCACTTTGAAGATTTAAAGGCGACATTGGTGAAGATCGAAGTGATCGAGCGAGAGGTTCGAATGGAAGATGTTCGCTCGACCGTTTGGGTCTTGAAGGCCGTTGTCTATGCGGTTTCCGCGTTGCTGATTGTTGTCTTTTTGAAGGAGATGACGGGGGGAGTGATTCCCGCCGCTGATACCTTGATTGAGTCGACGACCAGTCAGGCCGTCGACTTCATTTTTGACAAACTAAAACTTTAATTCTCTTTGCCCAGTAGGCCGCAATTACTTGGCTTCTTTGATTGCCTTATGGACGGCGTTG
>CAKQVW010000291.1 GCA_934277865.1 uncultured Pseudobdellovibrionaceae bacterium
CTTCCACACCCGACCGAGTGGACCAGGGGCGAGGCTGCAAAGGTGATCAAAAGCTTTTGCAAGTCGATCCAGATCACAGAAATTCGTTTTCATGACCTTCGAGCGACGTTCATCACAAATCTACTCGCAAGAGGCGAAAGCCTGGCGCGAGTGATGGCGATTGTGGGACACGCCGATATGGAAACAACAAACGTCTATCTTCGCAAAGCCGGGATTGAGCTGAAAGACGGCACTGAACGGTTGGGATATAAACTGCCCGCCGTCCAAGCCGACAATGTGGTTCAACTTCGAAATTTACGGAAATAGACAACGCGTGCTACTGAAAGCTTCTTTTTGCTATTGCTGAGACTTGAGATACTAATAATCTCAACGACTTGGCGAGATCGAGTGGGTCCAACCACTCTCTCCGCCAAAATTCTGAGCACGTCAAAACAACATGTCAAGCGGACCCGGAGCATGTCCACGGTGTAGTTGAAATTTGAAGGTTGGGTGGCTCCCCTAAGGGATCTTGAATGTCCGATTAGATTTTTCCGCAAATTCTTCGAGAGTCCACCGCTAAACAAACCCAAGTGGCAAGGACAAATGGTACTGTTAAAATAGGCAAGCCCGTACCTCGCAATGCCCAGGCAAGAATAATTTGAATAATCATAGCGAAAGCAATCCCAAGAATGGCAAATAACTTCTGGTGCTTCTTCATCGTTAAAGCAGCGCCAAGAGCAACGCTTGTGAGTATGGGGTTGTATCCCCAAAGTCCATTTATAACTTGCGCCTTAGGGAAGCTGAATACTATTGCAACAATGAAGCTTATGATTCCGCCAATGCCACTCCAAATAACAAACCGTTTTGAAGTGAAGAAAAGTGCGATAAAAATAAGAAAACCAGACAGCAAACTGTTGATTAAAAAAATTTGCGAAAATCCTTTTAAGAATCCATCGGCACTGCCGAACTCGATAAGGGGTGTTGGACTTGGCTGCGCGCTGTTTAGAAGGAATATGTCGCTCAGTGCAAACGCGAGCCATGTGAGCAAGACAAAGGGAAGGGTGAGCACTGGGATGTCGTGTTTCTTCAAGCGGGCCGACAAAAACTTCGTTGTTGGCACACTCAAGAATGTTAGAGCAGCCAGCAAAATCCACATTGACGCTGTCGGCTCAAAAAACGTCGGTATGGCGATTCCAATCAAAAAGGCATTGTATCCCCAAAGCCCCTGCTCAACCGAGTGTCGATCATAACTGAACATGATCGCCGTTAAAGTAGAGATAATAAGGCCTGTGATAGCGCCCAAGGCTATTGAGGCATTGGCCGATTCAGCGGCGCCAATCAGCACCGCAACCAAAAAGAAGAAACCCGTCCATCTGTTTGAAGACAAAAAAACTTGAGAAGATCCGCGTAAGACGCAAATGAAGAAACGCAAAATATCCGGTTTTAAGTTAGGTCCAACCACCGCGGAGTTTTATAGTAATCTAGAGGTGAGCGTCCATGAAAAAGTGGACACTTCCTGCGCATTAAACTCCGAACCCCGGCATGACTTTAGATGTGCGCCGATCGCTTGCACAATAGCACTTATCTAATGACGATTTAAAGGGCCGCCCGGCAGATTCGGTGAATGTCCTTTAAGCCGCTTTCGAACCATCGATTTTTTGCCAGCCAAATGTTGTTGCGTGGCGAAGGATGCGGCAGCGGAAGATAGCTCGGCAGATACTCGCGCCACGCCTTGACCGTCGTCGTAAGATTGGATTTTCGAGACTTTCCCAAGTAAGTCGCTTGAGCGTACTGCCCCACGAGAATGGTCAGCTGAATTCCGGTCATGCGCGAGAGAAATCGATCATGCCTGGGCTACCTTCAATCAAGTTCCATACGCTGAGAGCGTGTTTTGCGACACAGCTCATCAGAAATGGAGTCCCGCCGATCCAGATTCAAAAAATCTGTGGCTGGCGCGATCTTGAAACCATGCAACGGTATATCCGACTTGCCGGGATTGAGGTGAAGGGGTGTGCGTTTCGACAGCTTGATAGAAAGCTGTGGGTATTAAAGGTGAGGGCCCCGACAGGCGGTTATCGTTTCTTCTACGTCATGCTGACTGCGGATCACCTGCATGTTTTGCACTCGTACAAGAACCAAGGCCAGAAGGCTCCGCCGAAAGAACTCGCTGTCGCGAAGAAGCGACTAAAGGAGATTTCAAAGTGAAAACCAAATCTGTAAGCCTCGCCAGTATTCTGGCAAAGGAACTAAAAAGTGATGAGTTCAGGCTCGCGTTTGATCAACGTCGGTCTTACCTTCAGATCGCACACTTGATTTCTGACCTACGAGCGCGTTCTGGTTTTTCACAAGCCGATCTTGCGAAGAAAGCCGACGTCAGTCAGCCGATGGTGGCACGCCTAGAAAAAGGCGATAGTTCTCGCACACCCACCTTCGAAACGGTTTTTAAGGTGCTGAAGGCCTTGGGTTACACCCTCTCAATCAACGTGCAGAAAGAGAAGAAACGCCGAGCCGCCTGAGTGCGACGACATTCTAGGGGCCAAACGGCGTCCGTCTCAAAATGAGACGACTGGAAATGGTGTTGAAGCTTTGTTCGGTGTTCATGATGGTGTTCGCTGGGGCTGGCTCGGTGATGGCTCGCTTGCGATTTAGCTTGTCGCCGTAAGACCGAGCTTGGGCTTGTAACTTGCTCCTCCCTCTTGTCTCAGGGTTCAGGGGGAAACGTGGTTAAGATTCGATTTTCGTCGCCAGTTCTGGTGGTTGTTCTTTTCGCCGTGACGGGTGTCCTTTTTCAAAACTGCTCTCCGGGATTCAATGTTGCCGATCAAACAAAGGCACTCTCATCGGAAGGCCTGCCTACAGGCACAGGACAACAGTCCGAGCAACAACCGATCGTTCTCAGCCAGGACGCCACGATCTCGACTCAGAGGTTTGCCTGCCCAGAGCCTCAGTATCGAAACTTCCAATGTATCGACAAAATTCTTCGAACCTCGGAGAGTCGCGAGTACGCAGTGCGCTTTCGTTGGAATCGCGTGGGCCTAGAAGCTCTCAGCAGCGGCACGGTGATCTGGGTTTTAGGCGGTGATGGTCGACGCCAATGGCGCGTGATCGAACCCAACACGATCCCGACTCAAGATTACTTCGACACGAGTTTGAAAATTCGCAGTGTGGAAATCGAGTTCTTGGATGATCCAAAAGTCAGCACCGGCGGTGCTGGATATTGGGTTCACGGCGGAGGCTATTATTCGGCGGCCTCAGCTTACTTGGAAGCCGTGAAATACGTCGCCGCCAATTTAAAGGTTGGCACCTTTATGAATCACGTCGGTGGCAGCAACGGAACTATGGTTGCCGCTTACGCGCTCTCGCACTTTAACGTCGGCTCGTTGGTCGATCGTTTTGTTCTTCACGCCGGGCCGTTTCTTCCAAACCTTGGAGACGCCTGCAACCCGACGCACTTCGCAAGTTTCAATAAGAGCCCACAGATGTTTACACAAATCAAAAATCTCCTGGGAACCTGGAGTTTCCTCGATCCGAACCGAGACGTCTGCAGCGGTGGCAATGAAATCGCCTATAGAAACTCCGTCCTAAATGGCGCCTTGAGCGTGTATCCGCGAAATGGAATTCACGTGGTCATGGGTGCACGCGAAGCAACGGAAGGTTTTGGCGACTGGATTCTTCTCTCGAATCTTCAATGGCATTCGCAAGTCCAAGCCGCAGACAAAACGCGAGCTGTTTATGCCGATCTCGGACACGCTATGCACTGGGACTCCGTAAGAACCTACGCAGCTCTTCGTAAACCAAGCAGCATGGGGTTTCCACCGTCTCTCACCTTCTCGACGGCTGAAAATGGCCCGGCCGTGTCGCAGATTTCTGTCGACTCGAGAGTCTATGGAAGGATTCAAGGTATCGATGCCTCTTCGGCAATGGGCTGTATGCAGCTTGAAGCTGAGTTTTCAAAATGCGACGACCCTAACAACTGGACCGCATTTCCAAATGGCGATTGGGTCTACGTGAATGGTGTGTGGA
>CAKQVW010000292.1 GCA_934277865.1 uncultured Pseudobdellovibrionaceae bacterium
GCGCGGCCGCACTTGGGATCGTCTATGGCGATATCGGCACCTCGCCACTTTATGCCTTGCGAGAGTGTTTTTCCGGTCCGCATGCGATGGCGCTGACGGAGGACCGACTTCTTGGGGTGCTTTCGTTGATCCTGTGGGCGCTGATTATCACGGTGAGTGTGAAGTACATGATCTTTGTTCTTCGAGCGGATAACCGTGGCGAAGGCGGAATCTTGGCGCTCTCAGCACTGGCCTGTCCGGCGCGCTTACGCGATCGCAAGTGGCTCTTGTTTGGCATGGGCGTTTTTGGTGCGGCCCTGATGTATGGCGACGGAGTGATCACGCCGGCGATCTCCGTCCTCTCGGCGGTGGAAGGATTAAAAATCGCGGCTCCGGGGCTTGGACCGTTTGTGGTTCCAATCGCCGTTGCGGTTTTGGTGGTGCTCTTTCTTCAGCAAAAACATGGAACCGGAAAAATTGGTGCCGTCTTTGGCCCGATCATTCTCTTGTGGTTCACCGTGCTTGCCGTTCTCGGTGTGCGGGGGATTTTGTTGAACCCGGAGGTTTTGAAGGCGATCAGCCCCCATTACGCGATCCAGTTTTTTATCGAACATGGCAAAGAAGCTTATTTTGTTTTGGGCTCAGTCTTTTTGGTGGTGACAGGCGGTGAAGCACTGTACGCCGATATGGGACACTTTGGGAAAAAGCCGATTCGGCTTGCTTGGTTTTCGGTGGCGCTACCGGGTTTGGTGCTGAACTATTTTGGGCAAGGGGCCCTTTTGCTTTCGAATTCGGGTGCCAGTGAAAACCCATTTTATTTGCTTGCGCCGGATTGGGCGGTGATTCCGCTGGTGGTCTTGGCAACAGTAGCGGCCGTGATCGCAAGCCAGGCGCTTATTTCGGGAGTCTTCTCGCTGACAAAACAGGCGATTCAACTGGGGCTGAGTCCACGTCTACAGATCGTGCACACGTCGTCGCGCGAAATCGGCCAGATCTACATGCCTCATGTGAACTACGCACTTTTGATTGGGACGTTGTGGTTGGTTTTGTCTTTTAAAACGTCCTCTAACTTGGCTGCGGCCTACGGCATCAGCGTGTCGATGACCATGGTGATCACGACAGCGCTGGCATTTGTTGTCGCTCGTCGCCGCTGGGGTTGGAGTCTTGGGGCCGCACTTGCCGTCTGCGGGTTTTTCATGGTCATTGACCTCGCGTTTTTCATGGCAAACGCACTGAAGATCGCGCAAGGCGGTTGGGTGCCGTTTGTCATTGGATGCACGATGGCGCTGCTGATGGCGACATGGCGAAAAGGCCGCAAGATTTTAAGTATGCGAATGAAGGCCGCGACTCCGCCGCTGGCAAAGTTTCTTGATGATGTTTTGAAAGATCGACGTGTGCAGCGTGTGCGCGGGGTGGCTGTGTTCATGGTCGGCGACCCAGAGGTGACACCTCCAGCAATGGTTCACAACGTCAAACACAACAAGGTCTTGCACGATAAGGTTCTCATTCTCACGGTGCTGACCGAGGAAATTCCCTACGTTCATGAGAATGCGCGATTAAAGATCAACAAAGTTGTGGATGGAATCTTTAAACTCGAAGCGCATTACGGTTTCATGGAGACCCCAGACGTGATGGGGCTGATGGAGAAGATTCGCGACACGGGATTGAAATTTGAGATTCCGGAGATCACGTTCTTTGTTGGTCGTGAGACGTTGATTGCCAGTGAAACCCCTGGGATGGCGATCTGGCGAGAACATATTTTTTCGTTCATGGCTCGAAATTCCCACCGCGCGACGGCGTTTTTCAACATTCCGGCTGATCAAGTCATCGAAGTCGGTATGCAGGTCGAACTGTGATGAGTCGGTTCAGTCCGCGTGCGAGTTCAGGCTCGCCCTCGGCCACGCATCGCTTGGTGAAAACCATTTTGCATCGTCCCCCGAAAGCAGACTCCATTTACGTGGCACTTCTGGTTGCTGGGATTGTGGCCCTGGTCTCCGTCAGCGGCTGGCTGTGGCCACGTTTTGGTCAATTGTTGCCGGCTTCTGGTGCATTGGTTTTTGATGGTTATCAGTGGTGGCGTCCATGGACGGCGTGTTTTGCACACGCCGACGTCGGGCATTTGGTGAGCAATCTTTTTTTGTTTATTATCTTCGCTCGCTTTTTGGGCGGTCACTTTGGCTACTGGCTTTTTCCATTTTGGATTTTTTTTCTGGGCGGGCTCGCCAATCTCGTGGTTTTGCCCAGCTACGAGCCGGCGGTCCGAGTGCTTGGTGCCAGCGGAGTTGTGAATGTCTTGGGCGGAGTTTGGCTTTCTCTCTACTTTTTCATCAGTCGCCAGTACAGGTTTGTCGGACGGGTGTTAAGAACACTGGGAGTGGGGCTTTTGTTGTTTGCTCCACAGGAGTTTCGTCCGCAAGTGGCCGAACGTGTTCATATGGCCGGACTTTTTTGGGGATTGGCCTTCGGCGCCATTTGGTTTCAAGTTTTTAAAAATGAGATACGGTCGTTTGAAGTTTGGGAAGCAATTCCCGCCGACGACCCGCTAGACGACCTTCCGCCACCGGAAGGCATCGTCTGAAGAGTAACCTCATGAAAAGTAACCTCATGAAAAGTAAGAGGATTGGAAATGGCCAAAGCTTCTGAGAAGCCCTTGATGAAAACCATGACGCTTCCTGTTCGTGATCCCAAAGAGCTTCGTGTGGCTTCGTGGAACGTCAATGGGCTGCGCTCGGCCTACGGGAAGGGGTTGCCTGAGTGGCTCAAGAAATCCGATCTCGATGTCGTGATGCTGCAGGAAGTGAAAGCCAAGCCCGCAGTGCTGGAAGAGATTGGGCTGTTTTACCAGGAAGCCGGGCTTTCCTCTCAGCATTGGGCCACGGCCGAAAAGAACGGTTACAGCGGCCTCTTAACTTTGGTGAAGGGGGGGCACGGAGATGTGCGTGTCGGTTTGGGGATTGAAGAGTTTGATAATGAAGGGCGTTGGCTCGAGGTCGATGTTGGTCCCTACACATTTGTGAATTCGTACTTTCCCAATTCGCAGCGTGATCACGCTCGGCTTCCCTACAAGCTGAAGTTTTGTGAGGCTGCTCTCAAGCGCCTAAAAAAACTGGTAAGTCTTGGACGTGTTCCGGTATTGGCTGGTGATATCAACATCGCTCACACCGAAATCGATCTCGCCAACCCAAAAACCAACAAGGACAACGCTGGCTTTTTACCGGAAGAACGGGCTTGGATGACAGAGTTCCTGGAGGCCGGCTGGGTGGATGCTTTTCGCAAATTTGAGCCAGGCGGGGGGCACTACACGTGGTGGAGCTACCGTCCTGGTGTGCGAGAGAAAAACATCGGATGGCGACTCGATCACTTTTTTGTTTCTCAACAGCACGAGTCGATTTTGAACTGGATGATTCATCAGCCGGAAGTTCGAGGTTCGGACCACTGTCCGATCATTCTCAGCGTCCCGCGCGTACCCAGCCTGTGATGGCAAGTTGGAGCGCACGCTCTGCCGGGATGCCGGCATCGCGAATCGCTTCGGCCTGAACAAGCAACGTGTAGCCGCCAAAGCCATAGCTAAACGGCACAAACACGGCGACGGGGCCTTGGTTCATGCGGACAGATGGGAGATCGTTGAATGTCTCTCGCATGACGAGCCCAACGAGTTCAATCGTGGGGCTGATCCGTACAAAGACAACCTTTTGCGCTTGATCGGGACCTTGTGCGCGACTGAAGAGATCCGTCAGGTCTTTAAGCGGCGAGTAGATGGCGCGAATCACCGGTGCGCGTTTTAAGGACTCTTCTAAACGCTTTAGAAGCGATCCTGCGAGGTAATTTTCCACCAAAAGGCCGGTGGCGATGATCGCGATGATCGCCAGCACGAGGCCGAGGCCTGGGATGTAAAACTCGGTCGGCATCATCGAAGTCAGCACATCGCCAAAGGTGCTTTCCAGACTTCTTACGATCCAAATCAGAAGTGAGATCGTCAGAGCGATGGGGAGGAGAGTGAGAAGTCCTTTGAGAAACGCC